>JBEGNB010000104.1:0-11737 GCA_041182785.1 Bacteroidota bacterium | reverse complement strand
GGGTTTTGTCGTATTCACCTACCTGAAAGGAAAGTTGTTCTCCCTCAAGTACAAAACGGGTCTCAACTTCCTCATCTCCTGAAAAACAAACAGGTGCAGCCTCCCGGATCTCTCCCATCGGTGTTACGGCAAGCAGCGTGCCGTCAGACTGTAACGACAATGACACAGCGCCCTTGTATTCCATTGCAATACGGGAAGGATCCGCACCCGGATGTACTACGAAATCATATTTTATAAATCCATCATCAGTATAAACTACCCAGTCAATCCCCGGCCAGACATCTTCGAGTGTTATGCGTTCATAACCTTTCACACCGGTTATTCCTTCCGGACTCCCCGGTATATTAAAGTAATTCTCAACATACTCCGGTTCCCCGGCAGGTACCGGACGGGAATACTCATTGGCATCAGAAAACACTACATCCATCCTGTAAAAATCAGTACGGGGCGTTGAATATTCATCCTTGATTTTTATCCCGACAATGCCCGGGTTTTCTGTATTGGTATTTGCAAACTGATAACTTAGGCCTCTGCGGGTAATGGCAACGCTTGCGCCTTTAGTACGCAAAACATACAGCACATCAGAACGCAAATTTCCTGTCTGATCCGTTATCTGACCTTTGTTTTCCATAAAAAGAGGACGCCCAATTTCTATTGGCCGGTCAGGATGATTGCTACCCAAAGCGATACCTGTTGAGAGGTAAAGAGTCAGACATATAATCAGTATGCATCTTGTTACAGTTTCATAACTATAAACGGTGAACAACAATTGGGGGTGACTTGTGTTCCCTTCTGAACAATGCAATGGATGGCGGGATATAGAGTTTGCGGTCATTTCAGACAAATTATTTTGCGATTGATAGAATTTCAGGATTTCCTGGTTTGTCATCAATATCCTGTGCCTGCAAGAATTATTGACATACCTGCTGCAAAGTAAATACAAAAAAAATCCAGAAAAAAGGGGCAAAAACCACCATTTACTGTTTGACGCTTCTCATTACGTGGTTGGCACTTTTCACTGTGTGGTTGGCAAAAAAAATTTATGAACTTGGCTTTGTCGTCCGGCTTTAGGTCTGAAAATCGGCTATCAGTGCTGTTCGTGTCACCCCCATGACCGGCAGGCCGCCCTGCCATTGCAGACCGGCACTGCCCTCGTCAAACTAATATCTTCTGGATGGGTACAGTGGCAAATCTATACTCTTCATTTTTTTTCGGAAACAGTGACTTATCAATTGACACTTCCCACTGTGTGTATGGTGCGAATTTTTTATTAACCGGAATTTTTCAATGGCTGAAAAACATGTTTGCCGGCCGTTTTAACCCTACCTGATGTCCCGGACTTGAACTCCGTTTCCGGTATATTTCATCTCTTGTCGCAATTCCGCCCTTTTTTGCTTCAAATTCCGTTAAACCGTCTTACTTTTGCCGCCGCTTTGTCGGACTGGCACCATTTTTATTGGCTTTTCCGGCTTCCGCAACCGTTTTCACTATCAAACTAAATCTTACCGGATGAACTCTCTGGTTTACTTCTTACCGATTTTCGGGGTTATCGGCCTCGTTTACATGTTCTTTCTCCAGAAATGGGTGACCAAGCAGGATGCAGGCGACAGCAAGATGCAGGGCATCGCTGCCAATATCGCCAATGGCGCCATGGCTTTCCTGAAAGCTGAATACCGTATCCTCGCCATTTATGTGGTGATCGCAGGTACACTCCTCGGCTGGCTGAGCACACGTGTTGAAACCAGTCACCCGCTGATCGTGGTGGCTTTCGTTATAGGTGCGCTCTTTTCCGTACTCGCCGGTTTCTTCGGCATGCGCATCGCTACCAAAGCAAACGTACGCACAACGCAGGCCGCCCGTACCAGCCTCTCCAAGGCTCTCCAGGTATCTTTCAACGGCGGTGCCGTGATGGGTCTGGGTGTAGCAGGTCTGGCTGTTCTCGGTCTCAGCGCGCTGTTCGCTGTTTTCTACATTTATTTCATGAATGGTGACTACAGCACAGGCGGTCACGTGGTCATGTCACGCGTACTGGAAGTGCTCGCAGGCTTCTCTGTGGGCGCCGAATCTATCGCGCTGTTCGCACGCGTGGGCGGAGGCATATACACAAAGGCTGCCGACGTGGGCGCCGACCTCGTGGGCAAGGTGGAAGCCGGAATCCCCGAAGACGATCCGCGTAACCCGGCCACTATCGCCGATAACGTGGGCGATAACGTGGGCGACGTAGCCGGTATGGGCGCCGACCTCTTCGGTTCTTATGTGGCTACTGTACTGGCCGCCATGGTGCTCGGCAACTCCGTTATCCGCGACTCCGGTGGTATCCAGGATGCATTCGGCGGTATTGGCCCGATCCTGCTCCCGGTGGTAATCGCCGGTGTGGGTATCCTGCTCTCTATCGTGGGTATGTGGCTCGTGCGCATTAAAGAAGGTGCCGTCGCCTCTGCCGACACTGTTCAGGGCGCGCTGAACCGCGGCAACTGGACGAGCATCATCCTCACTGCAGTTGTTTGCTATCCGATTATCAACTGGATGCTCCCGGAGCGCATGACGATGTCTTTCTTCGGTCAGGGCTCACTGGTAGTTACCAGCACTAATGTATTCAATGCAACCATGATCGGTCTGGTGGTAGGTGCCCTGATCTCTGCTATCACTGAGTACTACACCGGACTGGGTAAAAAGCCGGTACTGGATATTGTAAGACAATCCGCCACCGGATCTGCTACCAACGTAATCGCTGGTCTGGCAACGGGTATGATGTCAACCTGGATGCCTATCGTGATGTTCTCCGGCGCTATCTGGGGTGCTTACACGCTGGCCGGTTTCTACGGTGTGGCGATCGCTGCCTCTGCCATGATGGCTACTACTGCCATGCAGCTGGCCATTGACGCTTTCGGCCCAATCGCCGATAACGCCGGCGGTATCGCTGAAATGAGCGAGCTCCCTAAAGATGTTCGCGAGAAAACCGATGTTCTCGACTCGGTAGGTAACACCACCGCCGCTATCGGTAAAGGTTTTGCCATCGCTTCTGCTGCGCTGACTGCCCTGGCACTCTTCGCTGCCTATGTTGACTTCACCGGTATCGAGGGTATCAATATTTTCAAGGCAAAAGTACTTGCTGCCCTGTTCCTGGGTGGTATGATTCCTGTGGTGTTCAGCGCATTTGCCATGCAAAGCGTAGGCCGCGCCGCCATGGATATGGTACAGGAAGTACGCCGCCAGTTCCGCGAAATTCCGGGACTGCTCGAAGGCACAGGAAAAGCTGATTATGAGCGCTGCGTGGAAATTTCCACTACCGCTGCGCTTCGCGAAATGCTGCCTCCGGGTCTCATCACTATCGTTACTCCTATTCTCGTTGGCTTTATTATGGGCCCCGAAGCACTGGGTGGCTACATGGCCGGCGTGACTGTCAGCGGTGTGATGTGGGCTATCTTCCAGTCGAACGCAGGTGGCGCATGGGATAATGCGAAGAAATCCTTCGAGAAAGGAGTTGAAATCAACGGTCAGATGTACTACAAGGGGTCTGAACCACACAAGGCAGCCGTTACAGGCGATACAGTGGGTGATCCGTTCAAGGATACTTCCGGTCCGTCCATGAACATCCTTATCAAACTGACCTGCCTCGTGGGTCTTACCATCGCTCCGATTCTGGGCGGTCACAGCAGCAGTAACCAGACAAGCGGTATGCAGCTGCGCGAACGCACCAACCGTATCGAAACGGAGGGCGCAACTTACAACAACCTGGCTAATGGCAGCCAGCTCGGTGTCATCAAAAGTGCCGATGCTCCTGTTCAGCAGAAGATGCTCACGCAAAAGCCGGATGCAGCGGTTCAGCAACAGCAGCAGGTTCCTGACACAAAGGTCATGACTGCCGAGAAGAAAGCTGAAATGAAAAAGGCGCTGAAAGCCGGTCAGCTCGGTGAAGGCCGTGTTGATCAGTAATATCACCCAGCCCATGTATAAAAAAAGCCGCTCCGGAGTTCCGGGGCGGCTTTTTTTATGGTTTCGACACCGGGAGATTCCTCCTGTATCGGAATGGCACTCCCTACTCATTCTGACTGAAAGGAGGAGGCTCACACGGCGAAGGTGACCGCCCAATGTCCGAACCTTGAGTCGTATGATTAAAGGATTTCATGATTGGCGGCTGTTAGGCTTGAACTCGTGGCGTATTGTCACACACGTCGCGCGTGGCGGCCCGGGTGGCATGGCCGATCGTCGCGCGGTGTCCCACGTCGCGCATGGCGGCCAGGGTGACATGGCCGATCGTCGCACGGTGTCCCACGGCTGAAGCCGTGGGTTTACGGCTGCGTTAACGGCTGCGCCGCTGTTAACTTAGTGTGTTTTTACTATACTTTATACGGATTGTTCCGGTTTTCATAGCACGGTGTCCCACGTCGCGCATGGCGGCCCGGGTGGCATGGCCGATCGTCGCGCGGTATCCCACGGCTGAAGCCGTGGGTTTACGGCTGCGTTAACGGCTGCGCCGCTGTTGACGTAGCGTGTTTTTATTGTACTTTATACGGATTGTTCCGGTTTTCATGGCACGCTGTCCCACGTCGCGCATGGCGGCCCGGGTGACATAGCCGATCGTCGCGCGGTGTCCCACGTCGCTCATGGCGGCCCGGGTGGTATGGCCAATCGTCGCGCGGTATCCCACGCCTGAAGGCATGGGCTGATAGCTGCGTTAACGGCTTCGCCGTTAAAGTTATTAAGAATACAATTGGGCTTTTTGAGCCCGAAAATGATAATTTCCAATTGTTTTTGGCGGAATTACATGATTTTCATATTAAACAACATTAACAATACATTTTCGGAGTTGAACATTGCGTATGAACACGCCAATACAATCATGATACAATTATTGCGGCGAAGCCAGCAACGCAGCTATCAGCCCATGCCTTCAGGCGTGGGAATACCGCGCGAGGCAATGTCATGCAACCCACCCCGCCCTGCGCGATGTGAGCACATCCAGCTCCGGAGGGGCGATATGTTAATAGCCCAACGTCTCTCCGAATGTTGGAAGCCCCGGAGGGGTGAAACGAAATTTATTCCGGTCTTGGTGTTGTTTTTTTACGGTTTTCGGTGCCTTATTTTGTTTTTTGTAAAAGATGATGGTCGGGTGAGTTTTCTGCTTCGTCGGAATGGCCTTACAAAGTTTGTTTAACCGCAGAGTTTCGCAGAGTACGACGCAGAGTTTCGCGGAGGAGGAATCTCACGCGGTTGTTCTCCCGGGGCAGCATTACTGTATCAATACACGATACAAAAAAAATCCCGGACCCTCCTTTGAGGGCCCGGGGAAAGACATTTAGTCGCTCCATTTATTCTTTATGGCGGATTGGAACATTTTCAGGATTAACAGCCGGCGGCAAAAATAGGGATATTTTTGATCCGGCGAGGCAAATCCTTACTTGCTCTTAGCCTTTTACTTCTTCAAATTCTACATCCTGAGCACCACCGCCGGCACCGCCGGTTTGTCCGGCACGCGGACCACCTGTGGCTGAATCGTACGGATTCTCAGCCGCCTGACCGCCATTGGCAGCCTGCTGCGCGGCGTATATATCCTGACTGGCCGCATTCCAGGCTTCGTTCAGTTCATTGATTGCAGCGTCAATTTTGTCAAAGTCCTGCGCCTGTTGAGCAGCCTTTAACGTATTAACGGCTTTTTCAATATTTTCCTTGTGCTGAGACGGAACTTTTTCTCCGAATTCCTGCAATTGTTTTTCTGTCTGGAATACCAGTGCATCTGCTTTGTTCAGCTTTTCGGCGCGGTCGCGCGACTGGCGATCCGATTCAGCGTTGGCTTCTGCTTCGGCCTTCATGCGGGCGATTTCCTCTTTGGAAAGTCCCGTGCTGGCTTCGATGCGGATATTCTGCTGTTTGTTGGTGCCTTTGTCGAGGGCAACCACATTCAGAATACCGTTTGCATCAATATCGAAAGACACCTCAATCTGCGGTACACCACGGGGTGCCGGCGGGATTCCGTCGAGAATGAAACGGCCTACCGAACGGTTGTCGCGCGCCATCGGACGTTCTCCCTGAAGGATATGGATTTCTACCTGAGGCTGGTTGTCGCCTGCCGTTGAGTAAACCTTCGATTTCTTGGTGGGGATGGTGGTATTGGCTTCAATGACCACGTCGAAGATATTGCCCATTGTTTCGATACCGAGTGAAAGCGGGGTTACATCGAGCAGCACCATATCTTTTACACCGGCGTTACCGGAGAGGATGGCTCCCTGTACACCGGCACCGATGGCTACCACCTCGTCGGGGTTCACCGAACGGTTTGGCTTTTTGCCGAAGAACTTTTCCACTTCTTCCTGTATGCGCGGGATACGCGTGGACCCGCCCACGAGGATGACTTCCTCAATTTCGGATGCCTTGAGTCCGGCATCGTTGAGTGCCTTGCGGCAGGGCTCGAGTGTACGCTGCACCAGTCCGTCCACCATCTGTTCGAAGCGGGCACGTGACAATTTCATCACGAGGTGCTTGGGCACGCCATCCACTGCTGTGATGTAGGGCAGGTTGATTTCTGTTTCAGCGCTGGCAGAAAGTTCAATCTTGGCTTTCTCGGCTGCCTCCTTGAGGCGCTGCAGTGCCATCGGATCCTTGCGGAGATCCATGTTTTCCTGGCGCTGGAATTCCTGTGCCAGCCATTCGATGATTACCTGGTCGAAGTCGTCGCCACCGAGGTGCGTGTCACCATTTGTGGAGCGCACTTCGAATACACCACCGCCGAGTTCGAGGATAGAGATATCGAACGTACCACCACCGAGGTCATACACGGCAATTTTCACATCGCGGTCGCGTTTGTCGAGACCGTAGGCAAGTGCCGAGGCCGTAGGTTCGTTCACGATACGCTTTACTTCAAGACCGGCAATGGCACCGGCCTCTTTGGTTGCCTGACGCTGCGAGTCGTTGAAGTAAGCCGGAACAGTAATTACTGCTTCGGTAACCGGTTCTCCGAGATAGTCCTCGGCCACCTTTTTCATTTTTTGCAGCACCATGGCGCTGATTTCCTGTGGTGTGTAGAGGCGACCGTCAATGTCAACGCGGCAAGTATCGTTATCGCCTTTAACGACCTTGTAGGCCACGCGATCTACTTCACTGACCGATTCGCTGAAGCGCATTCCCATGAAGCGCTTGATGGATGCAACGGTGCGTTTGGGGTTGGTGATAGCCTGGCGTTTGGCAGGAGCGCCAATCTTGCGTTCACCATTGTCGAGAAAGCCCACCACCGAGGGGGTGGTACGCGCGCCTTCATCGTTGGCGATAACAATCGGTTCGTTACCGACCATAACGGAGACGCAGGAGTTGGTTGTGCCTAAGTCAATGCCTATAATTTTTCCCATGATTCTGGTTGAATTTCGTGGAAGGGTGATTTACTTGTTTGAGGAATAATCCTTTTGTTTCTTCCCTATAATCAACGATTGTGCCATTACAAAAGACCTGACGGATTGTCAGAATTGACAGGCAATACTGTACCATAATGGCAGAAAAAGATAATTCGGGATGGCAAAAAGACAGCAGCACCTATCCGGCAAGACTACCTGCGGCTTTCCATTTCACGGGCCTTTTCAGCCAGCCAAAGCCACTCAAACGCCTGTTTTTTCTCTCGCAATCGCTCCATCAGGCGTACCGAGCGATCCTTGTCGCCCTTCACGGAAGCGATAAACTGCGCCACCATATTCACAAACTCCATATTCTTCTGGCGTATGTGATCGGGAATCATTTTGTGGGAGGTTCGGGAGAGAAACACCCTGAACGCGTCGAGCCGGAATGGGAGCAACTCGTGGTCGAGTTCGTACATACACTTGATTTCCAGTCGTTTACCCGCAATAAGGTAATCGGTGTAAGGCGATGTGTCAGGGATCTGCTCCAGACATTCCTCAAAACGGCCCACCCCAAACAGGTAGTAAGCCATATTAAGCCGGTAGATATCGCGGGTCTCATTCTCCCCTATTATTTCATCCCTGTATTTTTCAATAACTCCGAGTGCCCAGTCGTGCTGTCTGGCCCTGGCTGCGTATTCTGAAACAGCCAGATAGCGGCTCGGGTGCAGTTTACCTTCATGATGCAGAAACCCTCTGTCCAGGTTATCGCGATACAGGTTGGACAATACCTCATAAATTCCCTCGGCTTCGGGGTTATCGAGCAGTATCATGACACAGAAATTGCGCAGATAGGTATAAAACTGCTGCAGCGCTTCTCTATCCATATAGTGCTCGTACTGAAGCAGCATTTCAAACAGGTGCTGTGCATCGGAAGACTCCAGGTGGTCTTTCAGCAACATGCCATATATAGTGTATTGTACCCTTATTCTCGGAGATGCTTCCAGTACGTGCTCCGGAATGGAATAGCTTTCAATGTAGGTCTGCATCCGATCTGTGACTTCCAGACTCGAAATACGTTTCTGCAACAGATACACGTTGAGCAGCGGCAACTCGTTCAGGTGGCGGTGCGATTCGAGGGCATCGAGTACTTTGGGAATATTCAGATCGCCTTTTCGCTTGTTGTAGAGGCTCTCCCGATCAAAAATGGCATGCTCCAGCAGGAACTGGTGGTGAAAATAGTACTGATGCTGCTGCAGGGTGTCTTTCTGCTGTTTCTCCAGGCGATGGAGAACCTGTACCTGGCGTGGCTCCAGTCCGCGCTGCCTCAGCACTTCCGACAAATCATACATCTGCTGAAATTCGTTCTCTTCACGCAGGTAATAGCGAGTGTGCATGACCGTCCGGACAAACTTTTGTGCATCCACCATTACTTTTTCGAGTTTGCCGTCCACGGGCGTTTCGTCGGGAAAAAGAAAGTTATATGCTTCGGCCGGTGGAAGTTCGGCATCCGGATTTTCCGACAAATGATAATGACACCACTCCAGTAGCGGCCACACATAGCTGCGCCGCGGGCCGCCGTTGAAGAGCGGGATAGCCGCAAACTCCCTGAGTTGCAGGCGTTCGGCGGGAGAAAGTACAGACAGAAGTTCGACCAACTGGGATTCTTTCATCGGAATTGGCGGTAACCGGGGGAGAGTATTGAGTACGGTATGTTTGTGGACTTTTCGGTTTTCAGGGAGCCAAGTACGGAATTTTGCAGCAATAATTTACCCATAATGCGCTGCGTATTTACGGGCATTCAGATTATAGTACGAAACGAAGAAATATAGCCGGATATTTTATTCCCTGTGATGCCGGTGATGATGCCGGTGACCGTGGCTCCGGTGCTCTTCTTTGCCCGACCTCAAGCGTCTGATATATTTTTCCAGTTCAACAGCATGGAAAACGACAAGTGCAAGACCGATACTGATGGCCAGTTCCCGGAGGGTGAGCGGCTGTGTTTTAAGCACATCATTCATGAAGGGCAGGTAAATTACTGCCATCTGCAGGGCAAATGTGGCCAGTACTGTAATAATCAGCGGACGATTGCTGAAAATCCCCTTTTTGTACAGATAGGTTCGCTCGCTCCTTATACCCATCACGTGAGCGAGTTGTGAAAGCGACAGTACCGTAAATACCATGGTCTGCCAGTGCTCCAGTCCCTCTTTTAGCGCCCATGCCTGCACACCCAGGGTTACGCCGGCCATGAGGAGTCCCATCCACAGAATATGCAGTCCTACCCCGTCGGAGAACAGGCTCTCTTTCGGTGATCGGGGCGGCCTGTGCATGATATCGCGGTCGGCATGCTCTCCCGCGAGCGCGAGCGCGGGAAGACCGTCCGTTACCAGATTGATCCAGAGTATGTGAATGGGAAGCAGCGGGATGGGCATTCCGAGCAGAGGAGCCATGAAGATAGCCCAAATCTCCGCACTGTTGCAGGTCATGATGTACTTCACAAACTTGCGGATATTGTCGAAAATCCTGCGGCCTTCCCGTACGGCTCGTACGATGGTGGAGAAGTTGTCGTCGAGCAAGATCAGGTGTGCAGCTTCCTTGCTGACATCCGTTCCGTTGATGCCCATAGCCACACCGATGTTGGCGGCCTTCAGCGAAGGAGCATCATTGACACCATCGCCGGTCATGGCCACATAATGTCCTTTCTGTTGCAGCGCCCTTACTATCCGTAGTTTCTGATCGGGAGATACCCGTGCGTACACAGATATCTGCTCTGCCAGTTCCAGAAATGTGTCGTCGTCCATGTTTTGCAACTCGCGGCCGGTTGCCGTGAGTCCGCCCTCTGTCAGGATTCCAATTTCACGGGCGATGGCATTGGCGGTAGCCGGATGGTCGCCCGTAATCATGACCGGTTTGATTCCGGCAGACCGGCAAACACGCACCGACTCTTTCACCTCGTCGCGGGCCGGATCAATGAGACCGGTCAGACCCGCCAGACTCAGATCTCTTTCAACCTCTGCGTAGCTGAACGGCTCGGGCAGACGATCAGTTACCCTGCAGGCATAGGCCAGTACCCTGATACCCTTTTCAGCCCACTCATCCGTCATAATCCGGACAATTTCTCTGTCAGCCTCACTGGACAACGCCTGAGCCACCGATTCGGCGGCCCCCTTTGTCACGATCAGAAATTTCCCGTCGGAATGGTGTACGGTAGTCATGCACTTCCGGTCGGAATCAAAAGGCAATTCGGCCACACGGGGGAATTTTTCGTTTATCTGTGTGTACTTCCTGTACGAATAATCGCTGACTACCCGGCTGACCAGTGCCAGTTCGGTTGACTCTCCGAAGGGTTCCTGTTCAAAATTAAACTGAATATCGTGGTTGAGCGCCATTCCCAGGTGGAGTGTCGGCCATCCGGACTCTATTTCAGGTGCCGGGTGCTCGTACAGAGTCGTCACCGTCATCCGGTTCTGGGTGAGTGTTCCGGTTTTGTCGCTGCATATATAGGTAACAGAGCCCAGTGTTTCCACTGCCGGGAGCTTTCTGACCAGCGCATTCTTCTGAGCCAGTCTGGATGCTCCTCTTGAAAGTGCCACCGTGATAAGTGCAGGCAGCGCCTCCGGTATAGCTGCTACGGCCAGGCTGACCGACAGCAACAGGATACGGAAGGGATCTTCCCCCCTCAGTACACCGGTGACAAACAGAATCAGGCATATCAGCAGGATAATCCAGGAAAGACTCTTGCCAAAACGCTCCATACGCACCTGCAGGGGCGTGCGGGGTTCTTCCTCCTGCAACATACCGGCTATTTTGCCCAGTTCGGTTTTCATGCCGGTTTTTACCACCATACCGCGGGCGCGTCCGTTCACAATGAGTGTACCCTTGAAGAGCATGTTCACCTGATCGCCGGGAGGTATATCGTCGCCGGATAGAACATAATTTTTCTTGTCGGCCGGTACCGATTCACCGGTAAGCGACGATTCATCGGCACGCAGTGCGTGTGCTTCCATCAGCCTTATATCGGCCGGAACCACATTACCTGCTTCCATCAGCACCACATCACCGGGTACGAGTTCCCGGGCAGGTATCACAACAGGTTTCCCGTCCCGAATCACCTGAGCTTGCGAAACAGCCATTTTTTTCAGGGCGTCCATGGCCTTTTCGGCCCTGAATTCCTGGAGAAAACCGACCACAGCATTCAGGAGAATGATGACAAGAATGATAATGGTATCAGTCAGATCGCCCATAAAGCCCGAGAGCGCCGCGGCAACTACCAGCACCAGAATCATGAAATCGCGGAATTGCCCCAGGAAAAGAAGCCATGGTGGCGTTTTCTTTTTTTCCTGCAGCTCGTTCAGTCCGTGGTGAATCAGGCGTTGTTTTGCTTTCAGTGAAGACAGACCGTCGGGCGATGATTT
>JBEGNB010000103.1:0-15121 GCA_041182785.1 Bacteroidota bacterium | reverse complement strand
GGATTGACCCGGATCCGCAACCACTACAATACTGCTACTTGCCTCCCTCTCCGGCAGGCTTGCACTCCTCCGCCTTTTTTACGCCCGTACGCTTTTTGGTCATCTGACCCTGTGGCGACTTCAACGGTGCCGGCCGATCATAATGGCAGCAGGCATGCAGGTTATCGTAAACTTCGTTTGGTGCCCTGAAATTGTCACTGTCGTAACCGGCGGCAGCGATCTTCTTCAGAAGAGCCTCTTCGCTTGTCTTGGCAGGATCAAAGGTAAGCACGGCCATTTTGGTGTCTTTATTCCAGTCGGCCTGCGATACACCCTTTTCCCATGCAGCTTTTTCGATGGTCTTTTCACACATCCCGCAGTTGCCATACACCTTGACTGTACTGGTCTTCGCACCGGCAATCTGCGCGTTAAGGGTGGTGCCGGCCAGTAACATGACCGCCAGAAACAACCAGGTTGCTGAATTTTTCAAGATATTCATGTTTCAAATATTTGTGGTACCGGCTCGGCATTGTGTCAATGGCCGTCGAACCGGAACCTGGTCAGGAAATAATGTTTTACCACCCGGGGATGAAATTCAATCCCCATACCCACTGACGCCGGTCTTCAGGTGCCGACAGTGGAAATGCAAAGTAAGGCTCCAGCACCAGGTACCCAAACAGGTTTATTCTGATGGAAGCACCCGTGGATAATATAGGCCTGTGTACGTAGTGCTCCTGACCATCAAATGGTGTCGGATCTTCCTCTTGAAAGGATGTCTTGTCGTAAAAAGCCAGCCCGGCGTCAAAAAACAGATTCAGATCGGTTATCAGAAAACCGGCCTTTATAAGGGAAAGGCGCCGTGGCCCAGTAAACGGAATACGCAATTCCGCATTTGCCACCACTATCTTGCTTCCGGCCATCCGGGTAATCAGTCCGGTGGTGTCGCCGTCGAATACCTGACGGGTATATCCCCTTACGAAATACGGACTGCCAGCAAATAACGGATAAACCTCGTCAGAGTTTCCGCCAAATCGCCCGTAACCCATACCCCTGAAGGCCAGTGTAAAGGGCTTCATGTAAAAGTACTTGCGACCATCGAGCAACAGGGTAGTGAAATTGTAGCCCCCGAAATACTGTTCCACACCTATTCTGTAACGGTAACCCTGCAGCGGAGCTGTCATGCCAAAGTAGGAATTATCGCCCACAAAGGCAGCATTGATATTGCTGAGTTGCAACGCTCCCCCACCCTGCAACTTTTCCCGTTCATCATACCTGCCAAGATACTGCCCGGCGTTGTTGAAAACGTAGTTGTAGGTATAGCGATCGTAGCGCTGCTTGTAAAACTCCATGGCAGAACCCAATTCAAACCTTTTGGTCACCGAAAGTGGATACGCTGCAAATACTCCGACCCGCTGCTGGAATGTGCGCTCAAGGATCTGCTCGTCCTGCCATCCCAAAAACGGGGTACCATCCTTGAAGTACTTGGTCTCGACGACTCCAAGATAGTAATTCGGGTCGCGCCGGTAATACCCGCCGGAAAGGAAGGGTATGTGCGACAGGTTGGCTCCCCAGGTTATCCGATTCTTGCTGTTAATGTATGAAACCTGCCCCGCAGCATCTATCACCTGTCCGTTCAGTGCCAGACCGGTATAAAGCTGGTGGTTGCCCAGAATATCGTTGAACAGCATGTCCATACCGCCTGCCAGCCCCGTCTGTGTACCAAAACTGCTGTTTCCGGTATATACACCCATACCGGTGCTGCCACCCAGGTAGGCCAGTTCAAATTTTGGCTTGAAAGGCTGTTTTTGGGTAATCAGCGTGTCTGACGTATTTTTCTCGTTGACGTCAGAGAGCCTCAGACCTGTGTTCACCAGATCACGCCTGCGCGGATCGAACGGCGGCAAACTGGCCGGTACCATATCCACTGCAGTCGGATCTGTTTCAACAGCGGTGAAATCCTCCGCCTTGGCCTGATAAATCACGTACTCATGATTGGAATAGTGTGTGTACAGGATTTTATCCTTGTCCTCCGAAATGGTGAGTGCCGGTGAATAAGGCGTAATGCCGGTTATTCCGGTAGTAATATTGGTCAGCTGCCATACCTTTTTACTCCTTAGATCGTACTTGTACAGGTTCCTGAAGCCGTCGCGGTTGCTCAGAAAATACAGGTTCCCGTCCTTGTCGAACTGAGGATTCATGTTATCCGCCCCCGGAAACACGTCTATATTGTCCACCGAACCGCTCACAACATCCATCACGGTGAGGTTCATCTGCCAGGCACCGTTATTGCGACCCCGCTCAAGGGCCAGCTCATCGGTGCTGAATGCAAGCATGCTTCCGTCCGAACTCCACGCAGGCAGCACCTCGGCATACCGGTTGTTGGTCAGTCTCTTGATTTTCTTTGTCTTGAAATCGTACTGCCACAGGTCTGTCTGACCATTTTTCTGACCCGTTACCACAATACTTTTGCCATCTGGACTCCACGCAGGATTGTTAAAAGCTGTCAGACCGGGAAATCTGATTCTTTCTGTTTTCCCTTTTTTGTCAATGCTCTTTACAATCAGTATGCTTTTACCCTTCTCATAGACATCGAAGGCATAACGCTTGCTGTCCGGACTCCAGGTGCCTGCGCTTTCAATGGAGTTGAACTGGTCTATGTGACTGTCGCCGAGTGTACTGGATACCTTTCTGAGTATCTTTCCGGTTTTGGCATCAGCCAGAAACAAATCTGTTGTGAACAAATTTTTCTCCGAAAGAAAGATCACATATTTTCCGTTGGGACTCAGCACCGGACAAACATTCATGGTTCCGGCATTGCTTTCATCCAGCAATTTTCTGCCGGGAAGATCTTCTTTCTTTTTGGTTACCCACCTGCCGTAGTGATTCTTCAGAGTTTCCTGCCAGGCAGACGACAGTGAATCCACCGAAGTACCCAAAGTCATCGGAACTGACACGAACAGCCCGTACTTCGCGGTGTTCATGAACAGTGGTTTGATAGCCTCATCGCCGTAAACGCCGGTTACGTAGGCCCAGAATGATTGTCCCCACCTGTATGGAAAGTATTTCTGGTTGTTGAGGTCTTTTATCTCCGGAATATCCCCGCTCTGCACGGCATCGCGCATCCATAAAGCTGTGTGGGGATCAATTCTTCCTATACTCAGGTATTCCGCCAGTCCTTCGATCATCCAGAGTGGCAGATTACCGAGGTTCTGCATACTGGTAGAATCGCCATTCAGTACCATGTTATACTGGAAAGCGTGTACGAGTTCGTGACCGAGTACGTGGTGTGTTTGCTGGTTGGTGACAGCCACCGGAAAAACCACCCGGTTGCGCAAACCCTCTGTGACGCCACCCGTACCTACGCTGATATCACCCTGTATCACATTGGATTGCTGAAAACCGGCGTGATCATCGTAAATAATCAGCGGATTGCGGCCAGGCAGGGTGTCCCTGAGTACCGACTGGTGCATCTGATACCATACCTCGGCGGCGGCAGAAAGCTCCCGCAGTTTGTCCGGATTTTCAAGATGTTCATAAATCTCGAAATGTGGAGTCTGTGTTACCTTGAACTCCTCTTTATTGTATCTCGGCTTGTTTCTGCCAAAATACTGTGCGTGTGCGCTTCCGGAACAAAGCAGCAACAACAAAGAATAAAAAATCACCCGTCTCATAGTGTCAGCATTTTACGCAAGTTACCTATTCTAAACACTTCAGACGTAAAAAGGGTATCCGAAGGTTGTTAGAAACGTGTTAAAAACTTGCAAATCAGCTGATTTTTACCTGACCAGACGGCCAGTCATCCATTTTCCGCCTTTTTTTCTCGCTTTTACAATATATAAACCCGACGGAAGGTCGCCGGTATAGAGCGGACTGTTCCCGGCCAGAACGGTATCCCGGACCAGCGTGCCGCCTGAATTGTATATCCTGAAACGCACTGCATCCATTTCCTCCACTCCGCTGACCCGAACCCAGGCTCCGGCCGGATTGGGAAATATCTCAAGGGTGGAAGACGTATTATCTGTAGTTGCACTGACGGCACCGGCAAATAACCACTGATATACCTGCGGAAATTCTCTGGCCCAGAACCACTCGGAATGGGCACCGTCGGCGAAGGTCTGAAACTGAATCTCCGGGGTACTGAAGCCGGCGGCAAGCATGGCATTCGATACTTCTGCCATGTCGTTTACCACGTAATTGCTCTGGTTCCCGTCCTGTTCCTCATCGGCGCCAGCCAGGAAATATACCCGGGCCGGACCCGCTTTGGGATGTGATGCAACATGTTGCCCGGGCTGGTCACCTCCAAACCAGAAGGCCGGACTGAATATTCCGGCTTTCGAAAATACATCCTGCCGCTCGGAAAGAGCATACATGGATATCAGTCCGCCCATACTGCTGCCCGCAATGCCGGTCGTCTCACGACCCGGCAGGGTTCTGTAATGCGCATCAATAAACGGTTTCAGAGTATTAACTATGAAGTCAACGTATTCATCACCCTGACCGCCTGCATTGTACTGCGTGTTCACCCACGGAGAGTATTCATCCAGTCTGTACTGTCCGCCATTGTCAATACCCACCACGATACACCCATAATCGCCCTGAGCGTGGAGTTCGTTCAGCGATTCATCCACCTGCCACTCGCCTGAGAAGGAGGTCGTGGCATCGAACAGGTTCTGCCCGTCGTGCATGTACAACACCGGATATTTTTTGGCGGTCGTGTTGTAGTCCGGAGGCAGATAAAGCCATATCCGGCGATTCCGGCCCAGCTCGGGCATAAAAAATGCGTTGTCGAGTACCGACACATTGGATGCCGCCGTTCCGCCGCCGTTCCCGCTGCCTCCCAGATCCTCCCAACTGAGTATGGACAGTTCTGCTGTTGCAGGACTACCGTTGTAGCTGAGTGTCCGATCGGGCAAAAACCCACCGCTGGCATTCCCTTCCACCGTGGCCCAGCTGCCTCGTGTAAATTTGAACTTGATTTGTCCGACCGGCGGATTGATGGAGATCTGATACTGCCCGCCCCCGAGTGGCGTGAGCTTGAATGCGGGATTTCCCGGATTCCAGTTATTGAAAGTGCCTGCCACATATATATCCGCGCTCGCGGGCGTGTTGGCCGGCACCGCCGTTACCTTGATCAGCAGTTGGGCATGAAGTACCCAGAAAGTGCAGAGGAACAGCCCTGTTAACAGACTTTTTTTGTTTTTCATTGAATATGAGGTATAATTTGCTTCACAGGAGGAATACTCACTGAAAAAATACTGCGATAAAAACTACCAGTCACCTCCGGCTCCGCCACCGCCAAACGAGCCGCCACCGAAGGAGCCGCCATCAAAGCCGCCACCGCCCGATCCACCGCCAAAACCACCGCCAAAACCACCGAAGCCGCCACCGCCGATCCACCAGTCGGATTGTCGGGGACGCATGCTGCGCGAACCGCGGTGATCTATCATTGTACGGCCGCGGGTCTGGTAGAAGATGAATCCGATGATGAAAAGGATAGCCAGCGCGATAATGATAGCAGTCATCACCTTGTCCACCTGATCATTTTCAGGTTCACGGACAAACTCCCCCGAAAGAGCCTGGACAATATCGGTCACACCGGCATCAATACCCTCGTAATACCTGCTTTCTCTGAAAAACGGAGCCATGGTATTGCGGATAATCCGTCCGGCAGTAATATCCGGCAGAGCACCCTCTGTACCATAACCTGTGGCGATAAAAATTCCTCTTTCCGGCGCTTCCGTTTTCACGAGCATCACCACCCCGTTATTCTTGTCGGCCCGGCCAATCCCCCACCGGTTGCCAAGTTCAAAGGCATAAGAGGCCTTGTCATAGTCGCCGATATCGGGTCGAATCATGACCACTATCTGGGTTGAAGTAGAATCCCGGTAAGCGCGGAGCCTTTGTTCCAGTTGCGCTTTTTGACCGGGTTCGAGCCATCCTGCGTAATCATGTACATAAACAGCAGGTTCAGGCTTCGGCGGGAAGAGGTCGTCCTGCGCCCAAAGGCCGGAGACAGAAACCGCCACAGAGAGCAGTATCAGGAGTAAAAATTGCTTACCCATAAATGATTTCATCCGGCAGTTCATTGATATCGGTTTTTTCATCATTGGGGAAGTATTGCCGGAGACGGTCGCCCACCATCAGAATGACCTTGCTTACGCCCTCGGCCGCCTCATCGCGCTGCAGGTATTCGCGAAGCAACTTTTTTTCGTCCTCCCAGAACTGGTTTCCGACTTTTTCGTGAATACCGGCATCACCCCACAGAGCGAACTGCCGGCTTTTTTCAGCCAGATAAATCAGCACGGCGTTGCGATTCTGGGTATTGTACATACCAAACAGTTGAAACAACTCCTGCGCCCGTTCTGCCGGGTGATCCCTTTGGCAATAATCTTCCACGTACAGGCGGATTTCGCCACTTGTACCGCGTTCTGCGGCCCGTATTGCATCGGCAATACGGGCCTCTTCATCCTGGTTAAAAAGCATTTTATCAGAATTTCACCTCGGGAGCGCGTTCAGCACCGGCCTGAGACTGGAAATAGCCTTTGGGAGAGAATCCGAACATACCAACCAGCAGATTGGTAGGGAAACGACGTATATAGGAGTTATAATCCTGCACAGCCGTATTAAAGTTCTTTCTTTCCACTGAAATTCGGTTTTCCGTGCCCTCCAGCTGTTTTTGCAGGTCCATGAAGTTCTGGTTGGCCTTCAGGTCGGGATAGTTTTCCGATACCACCAGCAGGCGACCCAGTGCACCCGACAGACCCTGCTGAGCCTGTTCAAAACGCTGAATATTCTCCGGCGTGAGCTGGTTGGGATCTACCTTTACCTGCGTCGCGGAGGCGCGCGCCTGAATAACCGCCTCGAGGGTTGATTTTTCAAAGTCGGCGTACCCTTTTACGGTATTAACCAGATTCGGGATAAGGTCGGCACGGCGCTGGTACTGATTTTCTACCTGCGACCAGGCAGATTTAACGCCTTCATCTTTGCTGACGGCGCTGTTGTAAGACCCGCACATGCTGAAAACCAGCATAGCACCAAGGGCTATGAAAATAAGGGGAAGATACTTGCGAAAATCAATCATGGCTTGTTTGTTCTTTTGATTTGACAGCACGAATGTACAGTATATCTGATGAATATGGTGGTACATTCATCGGCGAACGCACAGAAATCAACGACCACGGAAGCTCAGCGCGGCAAGTATGCCGGCTGCTACCGAAGCGTTCAGCGACTCGGCTCCACCATCCGGATGCCTGGGAATGGTCAGGCGACGGGTCAGCATACCTCCTGTTTTTTCAGAAATACCCCTGCCTTCATTACCTATTACCAGCAGTCCGTTGACCGGCAAATCAACGTCAAGGGCGTTTTCACCATTAAGCACAGCTCCGGCAACAGGTATTTCTCCCGTCGAGGCAAGCAGCTGATCCAGGGGCAACTCCCATGACCTGACCCTGAGTACAGCCCCCATGCTCGCCTGAACCACTTTTGAATTGTAGATATCCACACTCTCCGGAGAACAGTAAACGGCAGGGAACCCGAACCAGTCGGCAATACGCAATATGGCTCCCATATTGCCCGGATCCTGTATCCCGTCGAGGTAAAAACAAAGTTGATTGCGGGGCAGTGTGCAGTCGGGCAACTCTCCCGGCATTTCAGCAAGGGCCAGCACGGTATTCGGTGTAGTGAGTGCCGAGATTTTTTTCAGTCCGGATTCATTCACCTCCTGATACTTTTCGCCGGCAAGCAGTCGAAGATCCGGGTGGCGCACTGCCCACACTTCGGTTCCCCACACAGCAGTAACAGTTATGCGGTTCTGGCGCAGTAACTCGGCCACCATCTTCTCGCCCTCCACAACGAACAGACCGTTTGCCTGCCGGTATTTCTTGACTTCCAGCGAATTGATTAGCCTGATCTGATTCTGAGTGAGCATCCGGAATGTTATTTTTCGGTGCGAAAATAGTGCTTGCCGGGAATTTTCCGTTCAGATAGCGCGTTAAGAACGGTAGCCTCACTGTCAATACTTATCTTTGCCATAAATTCGGTACCCAACCCGATTAAAAGTTGTGTTTTGCGCCTTTCAAATTGCCATACCGGACTTCTTCTACGCGGCATCGCTCTGAGTGCCACGCTGGTGCTTTCATCTTGCAGCCCCTCAAAATATCTGGGGGCCGACTGGGACGGCAAATTTCTCGTATCCAACAAGGTGGTCATTAAATCTGATACGCCACTAAGCTCCTACGACAAGTCGGTTATTAACGCAGAACTGGAACCCCAGTACCGGCAAAAGCCTGGCTCCGGGTCAGTAATTGCATTCCCGTTGAGTATGTGGCTGCATTACGGGCAAAAGGACAGTAAAGTAAGTTTCATCAAGTGGATCTCAAAGAAGATAGATGCACCGGTAGTGCTCGATACCGCACTGGCCAAACGGACATCCATCAACTTTCAAAACCAGATGAGGCAACGCGGCTATTTCAAGGCATCCTGTAATGCAAAGCCCCAGTTAGTCGGCAAATACAAGGCTTCCGTCAGATACAATCTGGCACTTGGGCCTCTCTACAAGGTCAGCAACGTGGAATTCACCAGTAAGGATTCCCTTGTACGCGATCTGGTGAATTTCTACGCGGGCGAATCTCTCATCCAGAAAGACGCCCCGCTCGATGCCCGGCTTTTTGAGTCTGAACGATTGCGCATAACAGCCGTGCTGAAAAATCAGGGATACGCCTATTTTGTCCCCCAGTTCGTCCAGTTTACAGGCGACAGTACCGGAACTACTGCAAAAGTACGGGTGAACATACTGCCCTTCAGCGACTCAGTCATGCACCAGACCTACCGGATTGGAAAGGTAGAGGTATATTCAGGGGTGGTTCCCGAGGTAACAGCACTCCGGCGGGATACTTTCATTGACAGTGTTTATTTCGCTGCCGTGGAACCGCTGTTTTTTGTCAGGCCCGACCGTATTGTACAAAAAATCAGATTCAGGCCGGGCGATATATATGATCAGAGCAAGTTCGATAAAACACTGGAAAACCTGAACGCTCTGGGGGTGTATCGCTTTGTGTCCATGAGACCCAGTCAGGACAGCCTTCAGCCGGGGGTGATTGATGTGGTAATCAATGTATCTCCCAACAAGCGATTCACACCGGGCGGCGATATTGATCTCAGTTACAGCACCCTGAACGGTGGTCTGATTGGTATCTCACCCTCTTTTTACTTCACCAACAGAAATATTTTCAGCGGTGCCGAACACTGGCGAACAACCGCCAACTACAATACCGAGTTCGATATTTCTGCGGGTAACCTGATTTATGCGCGTGAGTTCAAAATACAGAATGAGCTTACTATTCCCCGATATTTCGACTATCTCGGGATGTGGAAGGCACTCTACAGGCGGCATCTGGTTACTCCGCTCTTCTATATGAAGCTCAAGACGGAAGGAAGTGCCCGTATTTCAGCGAATTACGACTATCTGAGGGTAACCAATTTTTATCAGTTTCATCTGCTCAATGCTTCCTTCGGATACAATCTGCGAATTGACAACCATAATCAGGTCAACTGGAATCATATTGGAGTGGATGTGCTGCGACCACAATTTGCCTCCAGCCTGACACCAAGCAAGTTTCTTGAACTGAGTTTTGACAACCAGCTTTTCACAGGATTTTTACTGCGCTCTTTCAACTACTCACACTCGAGCCGGACTACCCCCAATGGCAGCCGGTGGAATTACCGACTCGGTTTCGAGATGTCGGGGCTGGAAGTTCTGGCCGCCAACAGAGTGTGGGGTGCCATTGCCGGAAGAAAGGAGTGGCAGGTGGGTTCACTGAAATTTTCCGAATATATCAGGCTCGATCAGGATCTGACCTACATGCGCAACTTTTCGGAAAACACCGTACTTGCTCTCCGCGCCGGAATGGGTATTGCCAGTAATTTCGGCGACAGCCGCACGGTTCCCTACGTCAAACAATACTTTGTCGGCGGCCCTTCGAGCGTGCGCGCGTGGAGGATCCGGGAACTCGGCCCCGGTGGATACGTGGATATCAACCCGGAAACAGGCCTTAAAAGAGATATTCAACCCTACTATCAGGCCGGCGACTTCCGTTTTGAGATGAATGCCGAACTCAGGTTCCCCCTGTTCCCTTATTTCAGAGGAGCTGTTTTCCTCGATGCCGGAAATATCTGGACAATCCGGGAGGATACCGACAGGCCCGGATCTCAGCTCAATCTGGACTCCTACAAGAATATAGCCCTGGGTACAGGATTTGGTATCCGCGGCGACTTCGACTATTTTGTTATCAGGTTCGACTTCGGACTGCCGCTGAGAAACCCGTATCCGGATCCGGTTACCGGGAAATACTGGATTCCGGATCTTGTGTCAAAATTACAGATCAGAGACTTCAATCCCAACCTTGCGGTAGGCTATCCGTTCTGATTATCGCCGGATCTCTCCGTCATTGGGTGTAAAAAAGAAGGAGTAGCCTCTGAACACCGGGCCGAATACGCGGTCCTGTATCAGCATAAAGTCGGATTTGTCAACCTCTGCAAAATAGCGGTGTACGAACGGTTTGCCCGTAGCCGGCTCATACTGAACAGCTGTTGGCCAGAACCGCGCCTGCCTCGTACCTCCATCCTCGCGCCTGACTGTTACAATGGCAAAGGGCACCAGTGCCGTTACAGAATCCCGGAACGGATTGGTTGTTTCATACGCCTCGGCCCCCAGGTTCTCAAACTGAAGCAGGTATCCTTCGGCTACACCCTTGCGCTGCGGGAGCTTGCTGACCGGTGTAGTCGAGAAATACGGCCTGACTGCATAATCCAGATCTCCCTTTTTCTCCATAATGAAGGATTCACTCTTTCGCTGTGGGTATTCCACGCTTATTTCTGTGATTTTTTCGGGCTTCTCAGCAAAAATAGCCCTGTCGCGCCAGTTATCGTCGCCAAGCAGGTACCGAACCCTGACCTGTCCGACAAAAGAGGAATATGTACCACATAAGGCTTTTCGGAGCCCTCCATCAGCATGATTGTACCCTTTTCGTCGGCAGTGATACCACCCACGTAATACACCTTTATTGGCTTGTTGTTCCTGTCGTAAATCTCGACCTTGATTCCATCGGCAGCCAGTTCCCTGATCATCGTATTTTTTGATACCTCGGGCGGAATATATTGCACGTTGATGCGGCTGATGGTTTCCAGAAGCGTATTTACGGCTGTCTGACGTGCCGGATATTTTCCATTGTAAATCCATGTACCATCCTTGTGTTCAAGGGTGGCTGTACGATTTTCACGGTCGGCAATGAAAATTTTGCCGATATCGTCAGTGTTCCGGACAGCGAAGTCCATGTCCCAGGAAACACTTGAGCTTTTGGTATTTCTCTGTGTGACAGCATACCATGCGGCTGCGGCCAGCACAGCGAAGGTTGCTGCCAGTAGCAGGGTTCTTTTCATAATCGGGTTTGAAAATTGAGTAGTTTTAGAGCCATTTCACAACGGCTTCACCGAGAAGACGGGAAATTTTTGAGCCGTACGGGGGCAAAATCATATTGGTATGCGGGAAAATCCGGTTTTGCCAGGTTACTCCGCGCTGGTTGGAAAATTCCAGAAAACCGGCCTCGCCATGGCATCCGCCAATACCGCTGTTGTTAACACCTCCGAACGGCATGTTGGGCTGATAGAAGTGAATACCACAATCGTTGACGGTGCCGCCTCCGGCTCTTGTACCGGAATGTATTTTGTCGGTGTAGCGCTTGTCGTTGCTGAAAATATAGATTGCCAGCGGGCGCGGGCGGGCATTGACGAAGGCAAGGGCCTCATCCAGCGTTTTATAGGGTCTTACTGGCAGTACCGGACCAAAAATCTCTTCCTCCCAGATAGCTGCTCCATCCGGAACATCGGTAATGACCGCCGGATCGAGGAATCGCTCGGATATATTTTCGCCGCCACCGGTATGCACTTTAGCACCGCGTTCCACCGCATCCCTGAAAAGAGAAGCAACGCGGGCCTGGTGTTTCTGACTCACAAGCCGGCAATAATCGGGCGACTGACGCCGGGCTTCCTCTGTTTCTCCGTAAAAAGTGTGGATTTTTTTAACGAGTGCATCTACAAACGCGTCGTGTACGCGCTCGTGCACGAGCACATAATCCGGAGCAATACATATTTGTCCGGCATTCATGCACTTCAGCCAGGCCACTTTGGCAGCAGCATGGTCAATATCTGTGTTTTCATCCACAAAAACCGGACTTTTCCCACCCAGCTCGAGTGTAACTGACGTGAGGTTGTCTGCCGCCGCACGCATGACGATTTTGCCTACTGCCGGGCTGCCAGTGAAAAATATATGATTGAAGGGCAGTTTGAGAAGTTCCTGTGAAACATCGACATCTCCTTCGAACAGGGCTACTTCTTCCGGCGGAAAACACTCGGCAACGATTTTTCGCATCAGCGCCGAACTGTGTGGCGTGAACTCTGAAGGCTTCAGAATGACACAGTTACCAGCTGCAATCGCCGAAACCAGCGGCACAAAAGTGAGGTTGAAGGGGAAATTCCAGGGAGATATAATCAGACAGACACCCTTGGGTTCGTAAAGAATTTTTGACCAGGTACCTGTCAGAAACATGGGTGTTGACACCCTTTTGGGCTTCATCCATGAGCGCAAATGCCTGATGGCATGCCTGATTTCCGTAGTTACCGGGCCAATCTCGGAGAGTACCGTTTCTATACCCGGCTTCCCGAAGTCGGCGCGCGCAGCCGCCTCAATATCATCCCTGTAGCGAATCACAGCATCATGAAGCCGCCTGAGCCGGGCTATGCGCTCGCGGGCACCCGAGCGGGCAACCTCCCACTGGTGCTTCTGCTGGAGTTCAAAAACCGCCTGAATAGCGGCAGTAGAGTAATTGTGCTGTGCGTCAGACATGCTTTTTTAAATTTTATGGTGCGAAATTACCGGAATCCGGTGAAACGGCCAAGACTTCTCAACCACGGCCATTTTTCTCTCTCATCTGAACGGGATCCCAGTGAATTACTTTCTCTCTGAAATAGCTTTCGTTGCAGGCAAGACACGGGGCAGCCGCCCTGAACCCGAAAGCTGCATCCTCCACCACGGGCATCTCTTTCCTGACCGCAGCGAAGAAGCTGGCAAAGTGGTCTTTCGAGTCACTGTATCCATCTGGAGCGGCATATCGCAAATCGGAAAGTGCCGGTGCCTGTCGGTCGGCCTGCGAATAAGTGGCGTCGTACTGTTTTCTGATGCGCTCCTGCATACTCAGCGGATAGGTTTCGAAACTGTCCCAGCCACCATAACCCGGTGCAACGGGTATCTTGCTGCGCTTGATGGTAAAGTCGGTCCAGCCAAAATCAATCACACCCTCTGTTCCCACGAAACGGGTGGTGGCCGTGTCGCCCATCCCGCTCATCAGATTCACCCTCAGCGTCACCTGAAATGCCTTGTGCTGCGGCGATTCGGGATACTCCAGCACGGCGGTCATCACATCCGGCACATTGCGTCCGTCTTTCCAGTAACACAAATCGCCGGTGGCGAAAATCCTGGATGGCCCCAGTGAATCGGTGAGGAAATGCAGTCCCGACAACAGGTGCACAAACAGGTCGCCGGCTACGCCTGTGCCATATTCCCTGTAGTTGCGCCACCAGAAGAATTTTTTGGGGTCAAATGAAGACTTGTCCTTCCCGCGGACGAATCGCTGCCAGTCAACTGTATCAGGCGAAGCATCGAGTGGCATGGTGTATTTCCAGGCACCAAGTACACTCTGCCGGTCGAAGGCTGCCTCCACCGAGTTCAGTTGTCCGATTTCGCCGGCTTTGTACAATTCTTTGGCTTTGGCATACACGATACTGCTCACCCGCTGGCTGCCCACCTGAAGCAGGGCACCCGTCTCCTTCTGCACCCGCATCAGTTCGCTTCCCTGTGACAACTGGTGCACCAGCGGCTTTTCACAGTAAACCGCCTTGCCCGCGCGCATGGCATCTATGGAGATGCGGTCGTGCCAGTTGTCGGAAGTACATACTATAATGGCATCTATATCTGAACGGACGAGCAGTTCGCGATAATCCTTTGTGGTAAACAACTGCTTGCCGTACAGTTCCTTTGACCGCTCGAGCCGGCCTGTGTACAAATCGCAGACGGCCGCCAGCTCCACACCGGGCAGCTCCAGAAAAGTACGGGTATTTCGGACACCTATGATTCCCATTCCCACGACCCCTACTCTTATTTTGTCATTGGCCGAATAAGCCTTGCCGCGTTGTAGTTCGAGCATTTCATAGCGCTCCCTCGCCGCCAGATCGGCAAGCGATGAGGTGGTGATGGCAGCCGCAAGTCCGCCAATTCTTCTGATAAACTGTCTTCTGTTGGACATATCCCGATATTAGTTGATTCAACCGTAAAAATAGAAATAAACCTTAAACACAATATATAAGAACACTTAATCTGACAAGTTACGGCCATAATTTGCGGGATTTTGAGGGCTGACAATATTAAATCAGCGTATGTTCCTCAAATTTCCGGCACTAACCCGGACCTTCCAGTCTGCCGCGGCACTTGACGAACAGTGTTATTTTGACGACGAACGACATTTTTACCCCTTGCACTTTTCATTCGCAGGTAGTTATACTTGCAGTAACAAACAGCGACCTCTGAAAATCGCTCCAAACCAATTCCTTCACCATTAAAAATCAGATTAGTATGATGAAAATTAATGTGAAAGCCATTCACTTTCAGGCAGATGTGAAATTAATCACATTTATTGAAGAGAAGCTCAGCCGCCTTTCGAGGTTTTTTAAACGGCCAGTGGAAGTAGAGGTACTCCTCAAACTGCAGGACAACGGCACCTCCGTACAGGAAAAAATTACAGAAATCAGGCTTCACGCCCCGGGAGGCTGGATCATGGACAAAAAGACCAGTCGCACGTTTGAATCGGCGTTCACAGCCTCTGTGGACACGCTCAAACGTCAACTCGTGCGTCAGAAAGAGAAAACAGCTGCATAAAGCGGATAAAATACCCTGTTTATTCACAGGCACCGGTATTCGACACCGGTGCCTGTTTTTTTTCCGGAAAAGATGGAACTTCGCCGCCTGAAAGATATCTGATATGTCGCTTCTGAAGAAACTGGCTGGAGAAACCGCCCTGTACGGACTGAGCAGTAT
>JBEGNB010000102.1:0-20736 GCA_041182785.1 Bacteroidota bacterium | reverse complement strand
ATGAGTTCCTGATGAACTACTTCGTCAGGTTTTTCCGCCAGCAACTGGTCTTCCCGAAAGTGACTGGCTCCGAGTGGCAGCGATACTTCGAAGCGAGTACCCTTTCCGGGTTCGCTCCAGAATTCGATACTTCCCCCGTGAAGGCCAACGAGGTCTCTGGAAAGTGATAGTCCCAGTCCCGTACCTTTGGCCCTGCTGTTTTTATCCTGGTAAAATGGCTCAAAAGCGCGTTCGATGCTTTCTCTGGACATACCTCGTCCACTGTCCTCCACCTTCACAACCGCCTTTTCTGTAACAGGGTCTTTCACAACGGCAACCTGAACTTTGCCGTTATCAGGTGTGAATTTAAAGGCATTTGAAAGCAGATTGAACAGCACTTTATCCATCATCGTTACATCAAACCAGACCGGTAGGGACTGTTCCACAGCGAAGAACCCAAACTCAATATTACTCTTGTCCGCTATTTTTTGAAATGCCTCCGTGATGTCACGGGTGAATTCAACCAAGTCATTCTCGCTGGCTCTGACTGCCATTTTACCACTTTCAATTTTGCGAAAATCCATCAACTGATTGATGAGCCGTAACAGTCTCAGGGCGTTCTTTCGTACCATACCAAGATCATGTTTGGCGGATTTTCCAACATTGGCAGATCCCAGCAGGCTTTCTATATAGCCTAAAATCAGCGTGAGAGGAGTACGGAATTCATGGCTAAGATTGGTAAAAAAATCAACTTTTGCTTGTGTAGTCACTTTCAGGGCTTCAGACATACTTACAATTTGCTGCTGTTTCTCAAGCACCTCCCGGTTTTTTGTTTCCAGGTTTCTGTTCATTTCCTCCTTGGATCTGAGTGATTTTAATAAAATTCCACCTAATATGATAGTTAATAACAGTAAAACCACCAAGATATATATGAAAAGCCGTTGATTTCGGAAGATACTGTTGAGATCTTCAAGAGCCGTCAGTTGGCGATCTATACTATCCTGCAGGCTCCCCACTTTTTTCATCTGTAAATGCAGAATCCGTGCATTGTCCCGGTTAATGACTATGGTCTGCAAGCGGTTATCTTTGTTGTATGGCAGTCTGTTCAAAATAGCGAGCGCAAACTGAATTGCTTCGGATCCACCTGTCGGATAAAGCAATGAGGCATCCAGAATGCCATCCTCTACTGCCTGAATACCTCTGCCCAATCCGGGAATACCATCAATCCCCACAAAAAAGAGCCCCTCGGCCCGATTGATTTCCTTTGCCCAGTTGTAGGCATTTTCTGCTAAAAAGTCGTTGTGTGCAAATACAACATTAACATCAGGATTTTGTAACAAGGTCTTCTGGAATTCGGGCTTCAGAGCTTCCGGACCATGGGTGAGTTCCAGTTGGGCGACAGTTCTCAAGTCTGTGTACTTTTTCTCCGCATCATGAAAGCCCTGACTTCGTTCCTGTGCAGGTGTCATTGTCATTCCAAGTTGCAACTCTATGACATTTACCTTCCCGCCGAACTGGCTTGCAACGTATCTCGCTGCAGTTTCACCTATTTCATAATTGTCGGCACCGATATAGGCAGTGTATTGCTCCGACTCTGTCTTGCGATCAATAAGAATGATAGGAATACCCGACTTGTAAACTTCCCCGATAACAGCTGTGAGCGGCCTGGACTCATTAGGGGAAATAATCAGCAGATCTGCTCCCTCATTAACCAACTGCCGGATTTGTTGGATCTGGGTCTCACTGTCGTTATTAGCCCGCATAATTTTCAGCTCCACCTCAGGGTGAAAAGCCTGCTCCCTTTTCATTTCACTTTCCATCTCATCGCGCCACGGGTCGGCGCAGCACTGGGAAAAGCCGATACGAAACTTTTTAACCTCTGCCTCTTCCTGACAACTAATGAGCCACCCGGACATCAGGATAGCTATAAAAATTGAAATTCGATCTATCCGGACTTTGAACATTAATACGCTGTTAGGAAGTGCTTGATTGTAGCAAAGATCTGACAAATATACTGCAAAAAGACTCCTTTTTTAGTGTTTTTTATCAGATAAAACCGGCATTCCACATTACAACTCAGGATATTGGCAGCAAAATTGCCTTGCTAGTAAATAAACGGGATAACCACTTTCCTCTTCAGGGGAAAATCAGGAAAAGTACGCTTGTACCAGTCGTAATGATTTTGGGCGCGGGGTATCAGGTTGGCGCCTGTCCATACCATGAATGAAAGTGCAGGCAGATTCCAGGCCATTAAGGCAAATCCGGTCCATTCAATGAAAAATATTCAGGTTATACCATTCAAAGAAATTCTTTGACAGAGACTGATCGTCCATGATATTGACTGTTTCGGTGCGCCAATGTACGTAATCCGTGTTACTCAGGCCAAATTGAGTAAACACTCCTTATATTAGCCCCTGATATGGAATCAATCGTACAGCAGTTTCTTCATTTCGACCGCCTGGTTGATATTAGTCCCGTCGGCGACGGCAACATCAACGATACCTGGCGTACCACGGTCGAAAATCAGGGGAATACACAGTCATTCATCCTGCAGCGAATTAATCACCGGATTTTCAGGGATCCGGCAGCGGTCATGCAGAATATCGAACGGGTTACCTCTCATATCGCCGGATCCGACTTCCCATACTCCTCGCCCGCACCTGTGCGCACGCTCAACGGAGGTCTGCTGTATGAAAATCCGGAGGGATTCTGGAGGGTATTCCCGTTTCTGGACAATACCTGCGTACCTGAAGGTCAGATTACAGAAGATACAGCCTATGAAGCCGCACGCGCGTATGGCGCTTTCACGCGCGCACTGGGCAATTTCCCAGCTCAGGAGCTGTCGGAAACAATTCCCGGGTTTCACGACACTGACCGGCGCTGGGACGCGTTTCTGGAAGTTATAAACAGTGATCCGGCTGGCCGGGTTGAAGGAAGCCGAAAGGAAATTGAGGCCATGTACGCCGCAAAACCGCTGTTCGACCGAATCAGTGAACTCAAGTCGTCGGGTGCACTGCCGGTTCGGGTGACTCACAATGACACCAAGGCAGGAAATATTCTTTTTGACCGGCAATCCAACAAGGCTGTGGCGGTTATTGATCTTGATACGGTTATGCCAGGCGTAATTTTGTCCGATTTCGGGGATATGGTGCGAACTTTCGTGCCCGATCGCCGCGAGGACGCCCCCGGCGAAGTATCAACTCGTCCGGAAATGCTCCGCGCTCTGCTGGAAGGGTTTCACTCCTCTACTTCAGGCTTTCTGAATGACACTGAACAGGAATTGCTCGTAACAGGGGGCGCCTGGATCACCGGTGAGCAGGCGCTGCGTTTTCTGACCGACTGGCTGGCCGGAGATGTTTACTACAAGATTTTACACCCTGAACACAATCTGCTGCGGTCAAGAAACCAGATTTCGCTTTTCAACGCACTCCTGAAGATGAATCAGCTGTAGAGATCATTTAAGGCCTCCTGAACTTCCGGAAACCTGAACCTGAACCCGGCAGATATTACTTTGTCAGCTGAAACCAGGTTGCTGTTCAGTATGACTGCCGACATTTCTCCCAGCACAGCACGCAATACAAAAGCCGGAGCCGGAACCGGAATTGCAGGCCGGTTCATGGCACGTGCAACAGCCTTCACCAACGCCTTGCCCCGCACCGGATGGGGCGCTACCGCGTTGTAAATACCCGACGCCTGTTCGTTTTCCACAGACCATACAATCATATCGCACAGGTCATCAAGGTGAATCCATGACCACCAGGCCTGCCCGTTGCCGAAATACGCGCCAATGCCAAAACGTACAGGGCGGGCTACCTCGGCAAGCGCTCCGCCATCAGGGCTGAGTACAATACCGATTCTCAGTATCACCGTGCGTATGCCCTGTGAAGCAATACGCGATGCAGCCGTTTCCCACTGCTGACAGCAGTCAACCATAAATGACGAATCAGCGGGAGACGCCGTCTCGGACATCATAATTTCCCCCGAATTTCCATAAATACCTATAGCAGAAGCACTTATATAGGCTGTTGGAGGATTGGTCGTATTTTGAAGGGCTTGTTCCAGAACAGCTGCCGACTGTACCCTGCTGTCAATGAGTTCCCTCTTGCGGGCAGCCGTCCAGGGCTTGTCGGCAATACCGGCCCCGGCAAGATTCACCACTGCATCCATATTTTCCAATGCCTGCGGGTCAATGAAATTGCGCGACGGATCCCAGGCAAACTCCGCAGGAGTCTTTGGCGACCGGGTAAGAATGCGAACCTGATAGCCCTTTTTTTCCAAAATTGCCTGAAGACGACGCCCGACGAGACCGGAGCCACCAGCGATGAGTATGTTTTTCGACATGATCAGTCTTTTGTTTTCTGTTAAAACGTGTTGGGGTTTCAGACAATTGCGTCTGAAACCCCAACGTTTAACAATAAAGCCGGACAAAGGTTAGGAGCGTATCCCGGATTTTCTCGCCGCTTCAAAAGCAGCTTATTCTTCGTCCTTCTTTTTGCCAAGCAGTTTCTCCTTGTCGGTAACCACTATGGCTGTTCCACCCTTCAGTTTGCGTGCAATAGCTGAATAAGGCCCGGTTACAACGGTTTCACCCTCGTTCAGTCCGGAAAGAATTTCAATGTGGTTGTTGTCCTGAATACCGGTTTTGACCTCCCTGACGGCCACTGTGTCGCCCACAACTACAAATACAATTTCTTTGACGGCATCTGCACCGACAGTCTCTTTCTTTTCCTCTTTCTGTGGCCCCTCTTCTTCCTCCTGTTTCTTCATCTTTTTCTGATTTTCATCTTCCTGGGCAGTCACAGAAACAATAGGGACGCTGAGGGCATTTTCTGCGAGATGTGTATAGATATCCACAGAGGCTGACATCCCCGGACGGAACGGATAGCGACGTCCATCGCTTACCAGATCCTTGTACGATTCGGGGTCTATCCTGATTTTAACAACAAAATTGGTAACCTGATCCGAGTTCAGGTTCAGCCCGGCCACGGTACCCACATTACTGGCACTGCTGGCAATTTCTGTCACTTTCCCGAGCATCTTTTGTCCCAGATAGGCATCCACCTCGATATCCACCCTGTCGTTGAGCGATACTTTGAGGATATCGCTTTCGCTCACTTCCACCTGTACCTCCATGCTGTGCAGGTTGGCGATACGCATCATTTCGGTACCCGCCATCTGCAGAGTACCCACTACGCGCTCACCTTTTTCGACGCTTAATTTGCTGATAATACCGCTAACAGGCGCCGTAATAATGGTTTTTTGCAAACTGGTTTTGAGTTCCTTCAGGCGTGCCGTGGCGCTGTTTATACCGAATTCGGCTACGCGCACATTTTCTTTGGCACTGCTGAGACTGCTTTCCGCCGATTTAAGGGTTGCCTCGGCTGCAGCAAGGGCACTTTCGGCTGCTGCAAGGGTATTTTTGGATGTCTCAAACTCCGCAGTTGAAATAATTCCATCCTTGTACAAGGTTTCATTGCGTTTGTGCGCATTTCTTGCCACTTCCAGCTGTGAGTCGAGCCGGCGCCGGTCGGCCTTGAGCTGCTCGATCTGAGCAGAACTGCCCTGCACATTAGAGGAAGTGATTTGCCGTTGAGAACGGGCGGTGCTCAGCGAGGCTTCTCCCTGCTCCACCAGACTCTGATATTCGTCGGGTTTGATTTTGGCAAGTATCTGTCCGGCTACCACTGAGTCTCCCTCTTTCACATAGAGATCAATAATTTCACCCGATACATCGGAACTGATTTTTACCTCCGTTTCAGGGAAGATTTTGCCGCTGGCACTGACCGTTTCATTGATGGAGCGACGGGTAACCTGTTCCACGGTGACCTCCTCCCCTTTCGGCTTCTGCCTGGCCTTGTAGATACCTGCTGCGACCAGCACTGCGACCGTACCAATCAGGATGTAGAGGAGTTTTCTGTTTTTCTTAGGCGATGTTGTTGCCATTGTATTGATTGCCTTTATTTGTGTCGTAAGTTAGATCAGTCCAGTTTCAGGGGTCTGCCAGCGTAAAAATCCAGGATTTTGAGTTTGAACAAATAGTCGTATCTGGCTACTACCAGATCATTTTCTGCTATATCCCGGTTATTTTTTGATGTGGTGAGGTCCAGCGTGTTGACAGCGCCGAGAGCCAGTCTTTTTTCAGTATTCTGGTAGGCTATACTGGAGGCATCGAAGGTTTTCTGTGCGGCATCCAGCTGTCTTTTGGCAGCTCTGGCGTTGGCAATGGCCGTCTGGATATCGTTTTTGAGCGTCTGCTGAGTTTGAGTCTGCTGCATTTCAGCCGACATGGCGTTCAGGCGCGCGCGTTCCACGCTCAGGCGTGTCCGACCATTCTGATAAATTGGTATTCCGAGGCTTATCCCGAAACCCTGACCAAAGTTTTGATCTATCTGGTTGAAATATCCCAGTTTGGGGAAAGAATATACATCGTTGACGGCCTGTATATTCAGGGGCTGACCGTTAACCAGGAATTGTCCGGCCGAGATAGTGTCCTGTCTGACAATTGTCCCGTTCCGGAAGTCGAGGAAACGACTGGAGTAGCTGGAGTTCAGGTTGGCGAAGACCGATAAAGTGGGGTAATAAGCCGACTTTGCAATAGCTATGCCTTCGCGGGCACTGTTAACACGAAAACCGGCAGCCCTGATACCTGGCTGAGTGGTCAGCGCAGACTGGTACAGCGTTGTGAGTGACGCTTCCTCGGGACGGGCATCCGACGGAATCAGGATATCCGGGCGCTGTATCTGCAGGTTATAGTCGGGCTCCAGCTGAAGATACTGTTTGAGGGTCAGATAAGCCAGGTCAACGTTATTCCTGGCCTGAACGGCAATCTGTTCATCGCGGGCCACCTGTGCCAGCAGATTGAATTTTTCTACTGCCGGTGCTGTACCGGCATCAATGAGTTTCTGAGTAGCCGCCAGTTGCGCCTGACTCTGTTCCACCCGTTTTCCTGCGTTGTTGAGTTGTTCTTCAGAGAGCAGGATATTCAGATAAGCAGAGGCAATGAGCAGCCCAAGATCATTAATGGAGCGCTCGGCATCGGCGATGGCAGCCTGCAGGTTCCAGTTTGCCTGTTTGATACTGTGGTTGATGATACCGCCGCTGAAAACATTCACCCCTCCACTCAGTCCGATACTGCTGAAAGAGGTGGCATCAGTACTGAACTGGTTACTGGTGGGGTCAATCGTACGACCGAACTGCTCACCAAAGTCAACATTGGCCCTGAGGCTGGGCAGCCGGGATTCTTTGGCCTGCTGTTTGGTCAGTGCCGCCGTGCGTACATTCGCCTTTGCCTGACGAATGGTGATATTATTTTCGTTGGCATAGTTAATGCAGCGCTCGAGTGTCCAGATTTCCTGAGAAAACAGGCTGCAGGAAACAAGGAGCAGCGACGGCAGCAGAATAATTCTTAATTTGTGTGACATCGGGTTTACAGCAATGTGAAAAGCGCTGCAAGGATACGGGCACTTTAATTGCATACACGAAAAAATATATCAAAGGCCGGATTTGACGGATAAACTATCGGTCAAACGGGATTCCCGCCTGGCACACAATCAGGCAAATGACGTGTATCAGTAGTCAAGACGCCAAACATCCACTCCCTCAATAAAGGAAGACTTCGCTGTCTTGTACGGAATCTTCTGTCCCTCTTCCGTAATAATAACCGAGCCTTCACTCTGACGTCCACCGTACTTCAATACGGAATAGACAGCATCATAAAGAGTACCCTGTACATCGGATTCCTGCTGTTGGGAACCCGATATTTCGAGCTCGGCGCATCCAAACTCCTCCATTCCAAATGTGAAAGCACCACCATCGCCCGGACGCCCGAAGTAAATCCAGCAGTACAGCGGAAGTATCTGATTGTCAGCCATATTTCTGGCCGCAGACAAGTATGATTCGCTGTCAACAAGCAGATACTGCGCGTTCATATAAACGCCTGCCGAGGTTGTTGATGCCAATATGGCTGCTGCAACTTTGGAAAATGCCATGTGCATATCGGTTCCCGATACACCATCACCCACCACAGAAATCACAGCCTGTGAGGTATGCTTTAACGCCCGGGTTTCGGCATCCGGCCACCTCCAGGCAAGTCTCGAGGCTGCCCTTATTTCAATATGGTCAACCGGATAATCCAGCTGTGCAATCATGATGGTCATTCTGCCCGAATTGAGAATGATGGTTTTGTCGGACGTGTTGCTGGAATCTATCCGGAGTTTCCAGTCCTGCGTCATGGTGCGGGACAGTTCCCCGACACCGGGAAGGCCGGAGCCAGAAAGCAACACGGTACCGGTAATCACCCGGGATGCCTGTCCGGTCTGGGCAAAAGATGCGAGACAACTAACGGAAAGCAGTAACAGCAAAAGAGTTTTAAAGCGCATTGTTTTATGTTTAATCTGAGTACAGACGAAAAAAGCGCGGGAAAGTTCCGCGCTTTTTTCGTTCCGATCAAATTTTGACCTGAATAATGGTGAAACGACTATTTCTTGTCCTGCTGGGCGAATACTTTTTTCAGCAGTTCGCTGGTTCTCAGCTTCGGATTGGATCGTATGTCTTTCTCCTTTGTCTCAACCAGACTGAACATACCGGCCAGTGCCTTTTTGGTCACGTGATCGTCGAGTTCCGGATTGGTTTTCTCCACCAGTGGAATTTTATTGTAGGCCGTTACCGCACTCTTCCAGTACGAACGCGCATTTACTTTGTCCAGCGACTCCTGAATAACCGGCTTGAACTCGTTATACAGCTGCTGGTAGGTAGTTTTTTCCAGATAGCGTGTGGCCGCATCCGGATTACCCATCAGGATATTCAGGGCATCCTGAAACGACATTTTTGTGATGGCAGAAACGAAAATGGGGCCCGCTTTTTTGGCAGCATCCTCGGCAGCGCGGTTCATACGCTCCGTCAGATCGGCTTCCACATTGGAAAATCCGGGCACGTTCTTCAGGCGGGAAACAATTTTCTGCGCTTCCTCGGGAACAAGAATCTTGTAAGGACTTTTGAAATATCCATCCTGAGCAGACAGGAAGCTGACGGCTTCGCTAACTCCGACATTCAGCGCTTCTTTGAGGCCTTTACCTGCATCATCCTGCGATAAAGTGCCGCCAGCGGCCTCTGTTACAACGGTTTTGGCTTTCTTCAGCACATCCCCAATCTGGGCATAAGCAAACTGCGAAACGGTCAGTGCCGCCAGCAGCAAAAGTGATTTTCTGTTCATGAGTTGTTTTGTGTTTAATTACAGTACAAATAAACGCAGAAGCCGTCTGCAGGTTACATTCCGGCAGACGGCTTAAGGATAGTTTAACAGACGGGGTATTACCTCGGTCTTGAACCGCGCAGGGCGTAGAACAGTATGTAGCCGTAGCAGACAAACATAATGGCCAGAAATGCCGAACGGAAATCGAGCCCCAGTCCCGAACGCTCGTAAAGCCAACCGTAGAAAGGCGGGATAACCGCTCCGCCCAGGATACCCATAATCAGCAAGGCCGATCCGGTGTTGGTGAAACGGCCCAGATCTTTGATGCCAAGCGGGAATATGGCAGGCCACATTACCGCATTGGAGAAGCCCATGGCTGCCAGACAGCCCACTGCCACCGAGCCGGAAGCAAAGTAGGACACCACGGATAATACAATGCCCAGTACGGCTGAAACAGCCAGCCAGCGCTCCTGGGTTACATGCTTCGGAATCAGTACGATACTTACAAAGTAACCAACCAGCAGCCCGATCAGTCCGAAAGTAGTGAAAAACTTGCTTGTATCTTCGGAAAAACCGAGGTTTTTACCGTAAATGGTAATTACATCGCCTGCCATCACCTCCGCACCAACATAGGTGAAGATAGCCAGAGCTCCGAGCAGCGTGTGCGGGAACTGGAAAATACTTGTGCGTCCGCGCGAGAGTTCTGTATCGCCATCGGCCTCGTGCGAAGCCTGCGTGGAAATATCCGGAAGCGATGAACGGTAAATAATAACACCCACAACTGCCAGAAAGAATGCCATTACCGAGTAGGGCATTACAACCCGGCTGGCCAGATTGCTCAGTAACTCTGCTTTTGCCTCCGCAGTGATGGCCACATCCGACAACTGCTTTTGTATGGCATCAGCATTTTTCAGGAGCAAAGTGCCGAACAGCAGATTGGCCATGATTCCGGCAGCTTTGTTACAGATTCCCATGATACTGATACGCTTGGCCGCCGATTCAATCGGACCAATCACACTCACATACGGGTTGGAAGCCGTCTGCAGCAGGGCCAGTCCGGTACCCAGCACAAACAGTCCGGTCAGAAACATGCCATAGCTGCGCGCTTCAGCCGCCGGAATGAATATCAGCGCCCCGGCCGACATAATGAATAACCCCAGTGTCATGCCCTTTTTGGTACCCAGCCGCTCCAGAATCCAGGACGACGGGAGAGCCATGACAAAGTAGGCGAAGAAAAATGCCGTGGCAACATAATAGGCCTGTTGATCGCTCAGCTCGCACGATTTTTTCAGGAATGGAATCAGGATGCTGTTCAGCCACGTAACAAAACCGAAAACGGCAAACAGGATGCCGATAATAGTGATTTGATAGCGGTAGTTTGCATTCGAGTTGGTAGAATTCTGCATACTTTTGCCCTCTGTTTTTGCGGAATTAACAGGATTTTGTGAATGATTGAAAAATGTCCGGCGTAAAAGTAGAATATTAAGTCAATCGCTCCCCATCATGCAAAAGAATTATCTGCAAAACCACAACAAAACCGAGTTTATCCTTCAGTCATGAATACTATGAAACCAACTCTTTTAATACTTGCAGCGGGCGTGGGTTCCCGGTACGGCGGCCTGAAACAGGTGGACGGAATGGGCCCGGGTGGTGAAGCAATCCTTGAGTACTCTGTTTACGACGCTATTCGCGCCGGATTTGGCAAAGTCGTGTTTGTTATCAGAAAAGAGATTGAAACCGAGTTCCGCGAACGGGTGGGCAAGCGAATTGAAAATCAGATTCAGACTGAGTACGCTTTTCAGGAATTTGATACAGCACTCGACTGGATCTCCGCCAAACCGCACCGCGAAAAGCCCTGGGGAACCGGACACGCTATTCTCTCAGCCAAGGCTCTGCTGACAGAGCCATTCGCTACCATCAACGCAGATGATTTCTACGGTGAACAAGCCTTCCGCACGCTCTCTGACTTTCTCTCCGGTGATTGCTCTGCCAGTCAGTACGGCATGGTGGCCTATCAGCTGAGCAATACACTGTCGGAAAACGGAGCCGTTTCCCGTGGAGTGTGCTCGGTGGACGAACAGGGATTCCTCACTGATGTGGTGGAAAGAACAAAAATCGAACGCCTGCATAACGGTATTTACTTCACCGACGAGAATGGTGAACAGACGCCCCTGGCCGATAATACGCCGGTTTCCATGAACCTTTGGGGCGTACATCACTCCGCACTGGAGGAATTTGAAAGCCAGTTCAGGGAATTCGTTCAACTCAATGCGGATAAACCAAGGGCCGAGTTTTACATCCCGACGGTTATCAATAACCTGCTTGAAGCGGGTAAAATTCAGTTGAAGGTGATGTACTCCGACAGCCAGTGGTACGGAGTAACCTATCCTGAGGACAAGGAAACCGTCCGGAAGGCTCTGGCTAACATGGATTACCCGAAAGGGCTCTGGAAGTGAACTGAAATCGGTAACGGTTGTTTACACACGAAATGACAAAAACTGCAAATTCCGGCCCAGGAAATCAGTCCCCCGAGACTGCAGGCCAGGAATATATCGAGGTCACAGGTGCCCGGGCCCACAACCTGAAGAACATTGATGTTCGTATCCCGCGCAATCGGCTCGTGGTAATCACCGGCGTTAGCGGCTCCGGAAAAAGTTCTCTGGCATTCGATACCATCTACGCGGAAGGCCAGCGACGTTTCATGGAGACGTTGTCCAGCTATGCCCGCCAGTTCATCGGCGAAATGGAGCGCCCCGATGTGGAACAGATTACCGGCCTGTCGCCAGTTATCTCCATTGAACAGAAGACTACCGGCAGAAACCCCCGCTCCACTGTCGGAACTGTCACGGAAGTTTATGATTTTCTCCGGCTCCTCTTCGCACGCGCAGGCGAGGCCTACTCGTATGTCACCGGCGAAAAGATGATTCAATACACGGAGGATCAGATCGTGGAAAATATTTCAACGCGATTTTCCGGCAGCAAGATTGCAGTACTGGCACCGGTTGTCAGATCCAGAAAAGGCCATTACCGCGAACTGTTCGAACAAATACGCAAACAGGGCTACACAAGGGTAAGGATTGACGGTGAAATGCAGGAAATCACCGCCGGTATGCAGGTGGACCGCTATAAAATCCACGACATAGAAATTGTGGTGGATCGCCTTCAAATGGGCGATGATCGCTCTGGCCGACTGGCCGAAAGCGTCAAAACGGCCCTGAAACTGAGCGAAGGACTACTGCAGGTGGTTCCTCTGGACGGCAATGCAGCCGAGGCAGTTTATTCCCGAAATCTGATGTGCCCCGTATCGGGTATCTCTTACGATGAACCCTCGCCCAACACGTTCTCCTTCAACTCGCCTTACGGGATGTGTCCGCACTGCAAGGGGCTGGGGGAGGTTCACGAGGTGGACATGGGTCGCGTTATTCCCGACAGAAAAAAGAGCATCAACGAGGTCGGCATAGCCCCTCTGGGCGAAGTACGCGACAATATGATGTTCAAACAATTGCGGGCACTCGCCAAAAAATACAGCTTCAGCTTCAGCACTCCCGTCGGAGAGCTCCCCGAAAAAGCCCTGCAGGCTATCCTGTTCGGCGGTGAGGAAGATCTCAAGGTGGATGTAACCTGGGGCGGTGACGAGTTCAGCTACAATCTTGCCTATGAAGGCCTGGTTAACATGCTTAAACGGTGGTACGCCGAATCCTCCTCTGAAAAAATTCGGCAGTGGGCCGAAGATTTCATGGTAGTGGCCAACTGCCCCGATTGCAACGGAGCCCGACTGAAGAAAGAGAGCCTATGGTTCAAAATTGCCGATATGAATATTTCCGAACTCTCGGAAATGGATCTGAATGAACTTTATGAGAGAATTCAGCGTATCGAGCCCGAGTTGTCGGACCGGCAGCGGGCAATTGCCAGGGATGTACTCAAGGAGATTCGGTTCCGACTGAAATTTCTGCTTCAGGTGGGTCTGGATTATCTGGCCCTCAACCGCTCCTCCCGTACTCTCTCCGGCGGCGAAAGTCAGCGTATCAGACTGGCCACCCAGATTGGCTCTCAACTGACAGGTATCACCTATATTCTCGATGAGCCCAGTATTGGTCTTCACCAGCGCGACAACCTTCGCCTTATAGAAGCACTCAAAAATTTGCGGGATATTGGCAATACGGTACTGGTGGTAGAGCACGACCGCGATATCATGCTCGAATCCGACTACCTGATAGATCTGGGGCCCGGAGCAGGCAAACACGGTGGTGAAGTTGTTGATACAGGTAATCCAACGAACTTTCTGAAAAAATCAACAGCCACAAGTGACTATCTGGCCGGCAGAGCCCGACTCCAGATACCCAATGTCCGCCGAACCGGAAAAGGCGGAAACCTGCTTACAATAGAAGGTTGTACGGGCCATAACCTGAAGGATGTTTCTGTATCTATCCCGCTGGGTACGCTTGTGTGCGTGACGGGTGTTTCAGGTTCAGGCAAGTCATCACTCATCAATGAGACCCTCTACCCTATTCTTCAGCACCACTTTCACAGGAGTCTGAAACGCCCGCTTCCCTACCGGAACATAAGCGGACTGGAGTTCCTGGACAAGGTAATTGAAATTGACCAAAGCCCGATTGGCCGCACCCCCCGTTCAAATCCGGCTACCTACACCAATGTTTTCGGCGACATCAGAAAACTTTTTGCCGATACACCGGAGGCCAAAATAAGGGGCTACAGCAACGGCAGGTTCTCTTTCAACGTCAAGGGCGGAAGATGCGAGGTGTGTGAAGGAGCCGGTCTGCGCACCATTGAGATGAATTTTCTTCCTGATGTGCAGGTACACTGCGAACGCTGTCAGGGACGCCGCTATAACCGCGAGACACTGGAGGTATTGTACAAGGGGAAATCCATCTCCGATGTGCTGGATATGACCATTCACGAGGCTGCCGAGTTTTTTGAACCTATTCCCAATATATTCAGGAAAATCAAAACACTCCAGGATGTAGGTTTGGGCTATATCACACTGGGGCAGCAGGCTACCACCCTGTCGGGCGGAGAGGCCCAGCGGGTTAAACTCGCCGAGGAATTGTCGAAAAAAGATACCGGCCGCACCATCTACATTCTCGATGAGCCTACTACCGGACTCCATTTTGATGATATCCGCCAGTTGCTGTCGGTACTTAACAAACTTGTGGAAAAGGGAAATACCGTCATTGTCATCGAACACAATCTCGATGTAATCAAGATGGCCGATTACATTATAGACGTAGGCCCCGAGGGTGGTCACCGGGGTGGCACAATTATAGCAACCGGCACACCGGAGGAGGTGGCACAGGTTCCGGAGAGTTATACCGGTCGCTTTCTTGTTTCTGAACTGGCACCACGTTCGGAAAACACGCTTTAATCGGCGGCCGTTTTCGGCACACCTGGAGCCAGGCGTATGTTCCGGATACACTTTTAGCGGCCGAAGGCTTCCAGCCAGGCCAGCATTCCTCCCTTGAGGTTACGAACATTGGTGAAACCGTTCGCCATCAGCAGTCCTTGTGCCATGGCCGAACGCGCACCCGAGCGGCAATGTACCACAACAGGCTGGTCTTTATATTCTTCCAGTTCCCACATCTGGTTCATCAGGGAACCGACAGGCACCAGTTTGCCACCAATATTAAACTCCTCGTATTCCCACGGTTCGCGCACGTCAAGGAGCAGGAATTGTTCACCTGAATCGAGTTTCTGACGGAGTTCCTGTACTGTAATATCCATGTACTGAGTTGTTTGAGTTGAATCAATTATTATCTGCAGGCTTTTCTCTGGAAATATAGAGATCTACCTGCTCGCCCCTTTTCATGGAGCCATTCGGGTCAAATTTTGGAGTTTGCCTGTAAACGTATGCCTCATTGTCATACTTGTCGGTTGTTTCATCGGGAATGATGGAGCCAACAAGCAGGCCATTTGCCTCAATCAGAAACTTGGCAGCATCGAGCGTCTGGCCTACGCAATCAGGGATAAAGGTAGCTGTTACCACCTCTTCACTCACCACAAAATCTATGGTGGAGCCCATTTCAACAGATACCCCCTGGCGCAGTTCACGGGTAATGGTATCGCCGTGATAAATCACATCAATAATTACATTCGGACCAAGACGGGGGTCGGGCATGCGCGCAACTACGCGCGGAGTGAGCCCGAGCCGGGCAATTTTACGGCTGTAGAGTTCATAATCATCACCGCCCGCCAGATCAGGCAGCTTGATAATGTCGGGATTGCTTTTGTTGACCGTGAAGTAAATGGTACGTCCCTCCTTGACATCGCTTCCCGGTTTGGGGTCCTGCGCAACAATCTCGCCCGCAGATTTTCCCTGAACATAGACGGAGTCACTGATAGCCACACCAAAGTTGCGGGCTCGTGCCTTGCGGGAGGCATCCCGGATGTTCATTCCGATGTACTCGGGCACCTTTACACTGTCACCATGCTGAGTGTAGCATTTGAGCCACCAGAATGTAAGCGACAGGATAAACATGACCGTACCCAACATGGCCAGGCAGTTCTTGAAAACAAACGGAGTTGTAATGAATGAGTATAGTTCAACGCCTGTACGCCGGAGCATGTCCAGTATGGAATTGTTCTTCCAGGAGCCTCTTGCCATTGGGTAATGGGTATAATTTGGTGATGTTATCGGTTTTTCAGTAGCAAAATTAGAATAGTCGGGCGAATTATCGGCTGATTTGTAATCTTTGCTGCGATATTCGCTGTTATTAGAGCGAAATTTTCTTCTGAAGTCTGTTAGCCATGTTCAACAACCCGCATCTTATCCTGGATTCCTCTGCAGCCCCCGAACCCGGAAGTATCACCTGGCGTTCCCCGAGCAATATTGCCATCATCAAGTACTGGGGCAAATACGGTATTCAACTGCCTAAAAATCCGTCACTTAGCCTGACACTGGCCTCGTCCTGCACTGATACAAACCTGGAATATTCATTCAAGGATGATATGCCGGATGGCCAGATTGACCTTGCATTCTACTTTCATCAGGAAGAAAACGAAGCCTTCCGGAAAAAAGTACTGGAGTTTCTGAAAAGTCTGCTGCCGGTATTCCCGTTCCTGTCGCAGTTAAACCTGACTGTCAGAACAGGAAATTCATTCCCCCATTCTGCTGGTATTGCCTCTTCTGCCTCAGCCATGTCGGCACTGGCCCTGTGTCTGTGTTCGCTGGAAGACAAGCTGTTCGGGACTTTGCGGGATCAGGAGGTTTTTGATCAGAAAGCATCCTGGCTGGCACGTCTTGGCAGCGGCTCTGCCTGCCGTTCCATTTTCCCTCACGCTGCCGTATGGGGTGAAACAACCCACGTAAAAGGGAGCAGCAATGAGTACGCTGTTCCCGTTGGCGATCAGATCCACGAAGTATTCAGGAATTATCACGACGATATTCTTATCGTCAGCAGGGCCGAAAAAGCCGTCAGCAGCCGTGCAGGCCATGCATTGATGGATGGCAACCCGTATGCTGAACCCCGTTACGCGCAGGCGCGGGTGAGACTTGAAGCGCTTCTCCACGCCATGAAAACCGGAGACCTTGAAACCTTCGGCAAGATAGCCGAAGACGAGGCCATGACACTGCATGCGTTAATGATGTGCAGTAACCCGTCGTACACCCTGATCCGCCCCGACACGCTCGCTATTATTGAAAAGATACGCCAATACAGAGCAGACACAGGGCATCCTGTTTATTTTACCCTCGACGCCGGACCCAACGTTCACCTGCTCTATCCGGGAGAGATTGTCCACGATGTGCGGGCATTTATTGACGAGCACCTGCTGGAACACTGCGAAGACAACTATGTGCAGCAGGACTGGGTAGGAGAAGGGCCGGAGGAATTGTAAAAATCATCTGCCGAATCCATTTCGCGAAACCCTACCTTTGTGCCCCTGAAAACCGACTCATACAGAAATATGTCCAGAGAATCTGTCACACCTTACGGCTCTACAGCCGGCAAAAAAGCGGAAGTTGAACAAATGTTCGACCGTATCGCTCATAAATACGACCTGCTCAACAGGGTACTCTCTCTGGGTATAGATGTGGGCTGGCGTAAAAAGGCTATCCGGTATCTTCGGGATAAGCCACAACAAATACTCGATGTGGCTACGGGCACTGCAGATGTAGCTATCCTGATGGCTCGGATGCTGAAACCAGCCTCCATCATCGGGATAGATATTTCCAACCAGATGCTCGATTTTGGCCGTGTCAAAATCAATGAGGCTGCTTTGTCAGATATCATCAGCCTGGAAACCGGCGACTCCGAGCAACTGCGCTTTGAAAACAATTCGTTCGATGCCGTTACGGTGGCATTCGGGGTACGAAATTTCGAAAATCTGGAAAAAGGGCTGGCGGAGATGTATCGTGTATTGCGTCCGGATGGCCGGGTTGTAATACTGGAATTCTCCAAACCACACATTTTTCCGTTCAAACAGATATACAATGCGTATTTCAGATACGTTTTACCCCTGATTGGACGTTTAACCAGCAGAGACATGCGCGCCTACACCTATCTGTTCGAGAGTGTACAGGCTTTTCCTGAAGGAAACGACTTCCTTCAGGTGTTAACCAAAACAGGATACAGGAATCCAACATGCGAACGACTAACGCTCGGAATATGCTCTATCTACTCGGCAACGAAATAAAGACGGCCTGCTGCAGCCTGTTGCTGGCAGTGCTGTTTTTTGCACCGTTCAATGCTAATGCTCAGTACAGTTCGGGCAATAACCTGAACTATATGGACTTCCAGCAGAAACCATACTATTTTGGTATCACGCTGGGTTATAACTCCAGTAACTACAAAATCTTTCACTCCCAGAACTTCATCCGGAACGACTCCTTTGCCAGAGCTGAATCCGTCACTGGCCCGGGGTTCAATCTCGGAATCGTGTCAAACCTCAAAATCGGGGAATACTTTGATATCCGCTTCCTCCCTACCCTGTCATTTGCAGAACATTCCATCCGGTACTCTCCGGCCGGCGGGGAGGGACGTATTCTCACACGTCCGATTGAATCCGTATTCGTTGAACTGCCTTTTCAGGCGCGGTACAAGTCTGCTCCGTATCATGACTTCCGTCTGTTCATCATCGGCGGAGTGAAGTATTCATTTGACGTTGCCAGCGACTCCAGAACGCGTCAGGCGGCCGGGCTGGTGAGAATTGCCCCCACCGATTTTCAGGTGGAATACGGTGCAGGAATCCAGTTTTTCTTCCCCTACTTTATTTTCTCTCCCGAAATAAAGATATCCCAGGGGCTGAATAACATATTGATTTACAATGACAACCTTCAGCAAAGTACGATTCTGGACAAGGTGACGTCTCGTACGTTCACTCTGTCGTTCCACTTCGAAGGCTAAAATTCCCTTCAGAGATGAAAACATTACTGCCCCTTTTTCTCCTTCCGGTACTGATTCCGGGAGCAGAACTCCTGCACGCGCCCGCGTCACACACGCGTGAACCCGACACCGCCGTCACGTCCACTGTTTCTTTTCAACACGGCGAACAGCTCACGTACAAGATTTATTACAACCTGAACTTCATATGGGTACCTGCCGGTGAGGTCACTTTCCGCGTCCTCGACGAGGGCACTCAATACCACTATCAGGCAAAAGGAACTACTTATGACTCGTATGAATGGTTTTTTACAGTGAATGACGAGTACGACTCCTGGGCAGACAAAAACACGCTGCTGCCCAATTACTCGGAACGCTCGGTCAACGAAGGTGATTACCACATATTCGAAAAAATTTCCTTCAACCAGAGCGCCCGGAAAACTACCGTGTGGCGGGCTCCTCAGCGCGGAGCATCAGAAATCGTTACACAGCACACTGTCCAGCCTCCGGTGTATGATGTGCTGTCAACGCTCTATTTTCTGCGTACACTGGACTTCTCCGGACAACAGCAAGGCCACAGCGTGCCCTTCAGGGTATTCATGGATCAGGAAGAATTTCCGCTTCAGATGCGGTATATGGGGAAAGAGGCCGACAAGAAGGTACACGGAATGGGCCGCTATAAAACCATGAAGTTTCAACCGGAGGTCATTGCAGGAAATGTGTTCAGTGACGACGCCCGCATGAGCGTCTGGGTGTCTGACGATCAGAACCGAATTCCTGTACTGATTGAATCGCCGGTTTCAGTTGGCTCGGTGAAAATGGTATTGAAGCAATATTGGGGCCTCAAGCACGCGTTTACGGCAAAGGTTGACTGACAACCGGTTTCCTGCCCGCCCAGCCTAAACAAAAACTGAGCGCTATATCCGGACGGAATGTAACCCCCGGATTATTCTGCTGCCACAACCAGTTAAAATCCCTGTTCTCAAAATCGGTGGCATCTGCCGGAAGATCGGTCTCCGACACGCTCAGTCTGCGACGACCAACGCCAAAATAGGTTTCCAGCAAAAAACGCTGATTACTTCCCAGATAGTTCTGAAAACCCACACAAATCAGCCCGCTCCAAAGATTCAGCCTGCGCTCAAGCAATAACCACTCCGAATACTGGTTACCCTGGCGCGTGACGGAACGATACTCGCCATGCCGTATGATGTGATTTTTAATAACCAGACTCAGATAAACATCTTTTTTCTCTGCTCTTTGCAGATAGAATTTGACAGCAGGCCTGATTTTAATACCCCTGTAATACTCATTTTTGAACTGAGCAAGGGGCTCCGAACCAAGAACAAGACCTCCACCGGCTTCCAGCGCCCACCTGCGCGCAACCGGAATATCCATTCTGAGATCTAGTGAAGTCTGAACAGGATTCAGGAGCGGGCCCGGAACAATTTTGAATGTAAAAGGGGGGAGTTCCGGAATAACAGTTGCCGACTGCGACCACATCGCAACCGGCAACTGTATGAATATGATAATCAGCAATTTACGCATCATCACTTGCCAATGGTACCTATTTTCCGGATTTGGGGGAGCTGACTGACATCAAAAATCTGAAAATCCGTTTTGGTGGATACAATCATCCGCTGGCCATCCACAATCAAATCGTATGGATCGGTCATAGGGACAGTTACCGGAGCCAGTTCGAGTGCCGCGGGATTGGTGATATCGTAAACCACAAGCAAATCACTTCCCTCATCACAAACAAAAAGGTAATTATCCTTGTATCCCAGACCATTGGGGATGTTCATCGGATAGGTACCCAGTACCTTTGGATTGGATTTGTTCGACACGTCGTAAACGATCAGGGCACTTTCTGCCGAGATAACCCCGCATATATTTTCGATTACCTTGATCGTGGAATAGGCATAATCCCCGTTCACAGCCACGGGATCGCAACCAGTGAAGCCTACGGTGGAGAGGCGGTCGGACTTGGCCTGAATCACCGGTACTGCCGGATTAGTGATATCAAGGATATACAGGGCCGTGGTGGATCCGAGGAAAAGCGAGTTATCGTAGAACGTAATGGTTTCAAGTCCCCAGTCGGTGGCAAGCCTGTGTTTGAGCACCGGATTTGCCCGGTCGGTGATATCGTAGGTCTGTACCTCGTTCTGGTTCAGGACATACATAAAGTTTCCGTTCACGGCAAAGCGTGTGATAGAGCCGGACACACCCTGGTCA
>JBEGNB010000101.1:0-7823 GCA_041182785.1 Bacteroidota bacterium | reverse complement strand
CTGCCACGCCACCGCCCGCCACCGCCAATGCTACTGAACTGAGTCGCGATGCATTCAATGCCATCACTACGGAAGTGAAACTCGGTCTCAGAAAATCTGAAACGGTCTCTCTTCGGCTCGATGCCTACGAGAGTGCTGTGGAGCTCGAAGAAGCCCGGAATGCTACCATGACAAGCCGGCTCTCGCTCGAAAATGCCAGCAACGAATGGAAATTGTACGCAGAATCCATTGACTCCAGGCTGGCCCGTATCTCGCTCAATAAAGCAGATCTGACACTCAACGGGAAAACCCTCACGGCCACAGTCGGCTCGGTCATTGATTTGAGCAACCTCAAGGCGGAACTGCTCAGGGTAACAGACGTGCTCAGGAGCCGCCTCAACGACCGCGAAATAGTAGTGGAAATGCGGCTCGATGAACAAAAGGCGGTTAATCAGGCTGTAGCTCGTCCCTCAAGACCACTCACTGCCCGCGAAAAACTGGATAAAATGCGGGAGTCCAATCCCCTGATTGACGATCTGATCAGAACGTTCGATCTGAAACCGGATGATTAAACCATGCACATCCGGATGTCCCGATGGTTACTGCCCTTTCTTCTTCTATGCCACCTCTGTGGCAAGGCACAGAATATAGCGCTCGAATTTCGAGTGACCCCATCGGAAAAAAGCAATTTCAACGGTGCGATAAGTGATTTCAAGGTCAGGGCTCCCCGGCCTGCTGAACAGGGTGCCGTTTTCGTGCTCAGTCCGCCCGTCACACTCGACTCGCTCTGTCGCGCACTCATAGCGCACCTGCGCGAACGGTCATACCTCGCCGCTTCCATTGACAGCCTGCAGCCCGATGGAACCGACCACTGGGTCGGTCAGCTGCATCTGGGCCCGCCCATGCGCTGGGTAAGGGTTCGCCCCGCCAATGAGATCAGCGCTTTCTGGCTCTTCAACTCGGGTTACAGGAACTATCCCCTGGAAAACATGCCCATGCGGTATGATGCACTGCTCGCCATGGAAAAAACGGTGCTGCAGACAGCCGAAAACAACGGATACCCCTTCGCAACGGTACGGCTCGACAGTCTCGTGATCAGCCCGGAAGGAGAGGCCTCTGCGCTGCTGCTCGTTGATCCGAAAAGGTATATTTCACTCAAGGGACTGAAAATCAACGGAGATATCCAGTTGCCCGGCTATTTTCTGCCCAATTACCTGGGTCTGAAGCCGGGAAGCCCGTACAGCCGAGATCGGATGCTGCGGCTGAAGGACCAGCTCAATTCCCTGCTGTTTATTGAAAGCACCGCTAACCCCACGGTCACTTTCGCAGGGAATGAAGCCACAGTCAATCTGTTTTTACAGAAAAAAAAAGCCAGCAGGTTCGATTTTATCATCGGGATACTGCCCCAGCCGCAGGATGCCGGCCAGGTACTGCTCACCGGCTCCCTGAGCGCCGCATTTCAAAATGCGCTCAGTCTGGGTGAACGCTTTGCCATTGAACTCGACCGCCTGCGCCCCGAAACCCAGAAACTGGATGTACAGGGGAGTGTGCCCTACCTGTTCGGAACGGTGTTCGGGGCCGACGGGAAACTCAACATTTTCAAGCGTGACAGCACGTGGGTGGATACACACGGAGAACTGGGCGCCCAGTACCTGCTCTCCAAGGGTAATTACTTCAGGTTTTTCTGGGAAAACCGTTCGGCTGCCCTGTTGAAAATTGACACTGCCAGTATTGTCGCCACCAAACGCCTCCCGGCAAACCTCGACCTCAGCCAGTACGGTTTCGGTCTCGAATCAGCCTTTTCACAGCTCGACTACCGGTTCAATCCCCGGAAAGGATGGCTCGTCAACCTGAAAGGCTCGGCGGGGTTCAACCAGGTACTCCGGAACAGTGTCATCGAAGGACTCACGGATCCCAAAAATCCGGAATACCGGTTCTCGGTACTGTACGACTCCCTTTCCCGGCGGTCCAGCCGCTTCAGACTGGAAACCCGGGCAGAGTGTTACATACCCGTTTTTACCAGAAGTACGGTCAAACTCAGTTTTCGGGGCGGCGGAATTTTCTCCAGCGACCCTGTTTTTGCCAACGAACAGTACCGCGTGGGCGGGAATAAATTACTCAGAGGATTTAACGAGGAAAGTCTGCAGGCAACCCGTTTTGCTGTGGCTACTGCCGAATGGCGCCTGCTTATCGGCAGAAACTCGTTCATGGGCGTGTTCACCGACTGGGGCTATATAGAAAATATCACTTCCCGAAACAGGATATTCCTGCGCCCGGCAGGAATAGGCGCAGGCCTTAACTTCGAAACACCCACCGGTATTTTCGGTATCAACGTGGCCGCAGGAAGGCCCGATACAGGCGAGGCCTTCGACTTCAGAGCCCTGAAGTTTCACCTTGGCTACGTCAGTCTGATTTGACAGGGTATAGGCCAAAAACAAGAGATGCCGCGGCACACTTTTGTGCCGCAGCGCCTTTCCCTTATATTAACCTCATGAAAGATAGTTCAGACTATGTCAACGAGACTGAGTTGGTGTTGCTCTTTAGATTGATTATCTCGCTCATTGACAATGCAAAGGTGCGGCGGTTTACCCCCCTGCGAAAGGACGTAAAATCGAAAATTCTCGCCCGGTTGTTTTTGATGTTTTTTATGGTAAAAATTGTTTAAATAATTGAAAATGAATACTTTACAACATATAAAAACATGCCGAAAAGGCTGTTTTTGCTATAGTAATATATGTTTTATTTTTAATTTGAATGGTTTTTTTGCAGCTTGTCTGTACCGAAAAACTCTTTCTGGCAGCAAACTTCCGCTATCTTTTTACCTTTCGCAGCAAATCTCAGGTGCTCATGCAGTTTCAGGACAAGCTCCGTTATCATTCTATTTTCCGCGTGGCAAAGTGGATATTTCCCGTTGTTGTGCTTTTTTTCCTGTTTTCCTGCAGTGCGCCGCCGCCGCCCCGGATTCTTGTTTTTTCGCGCACCAACGGCTACCGGCACGAGAGCATAGAACCTGGCAGGGATGTGCTGGTCAGGCTGTGCCGCGAAAACGGCATCTGGGCCGATACGACTGAAAACCCCGTATATTTCAACGAACGAAACCTGAAACGATATGCCGCTGTCGTCTTTCTGAATACCAATGGCGAGGTGCTCAACCCCGCACAGGAGGCCGATTTTGAACGCTATATTCAGGCTGGCGGTGGGTACGCCGGCGTGCACTCTGCCTCTGGTACCGAATACACCTGGAAATGGTACGGCAGACTGGTTGGTGCCTATTTCAAAGATCATCCAGCCATTCAGGAACTGAAATTGCAGACCGCCGACTGTAACCACTCCGCCACGGAAATGCTGCATTGTACGGAATGGGCCTGGAAGGAGGAGCCGTACAATTTCAGGGGTTACGAGCCGAATCTCCATACGCTCCTGACGGTTGACAACCGAACATACAAGGGCGGGAATTGTCCGGCTGGCGCGGACTCTACTGCGCGTCCGCTCGCGTGGTGCCATGAATACGACGGCGGGAGGGCATTTTACACGGCCCTCGGACACATCCCGGAGGCGTACAACGACAGTATTTTTCAGAAGCACCTGCTCGGCGGTATCCGTTATGCCATCGGGGAGCAAAAGCCGCTGAATTACAGCCGGTGCCGTACAAAACGCGTTCCGGATCAGAGTCGCTTTGAAAAGACGGTCATCGCCGAAAATTTGTCGGAACCCATGGAAATAGCGGAGCTGCCCGACGGGAAAATACTGCTCATTGAGCGACACGGACAGATTAAACTGTACAATCCGGGCACTGGTCTTCTGCGTACAGTTATTAAATTACCAGTCTATTCCGAGATGGGCGACGGACTGATCGGACTGGCAGTTGATCCGCACTGGAGCGACAATCACTGGATTTACCTGTATTACTCTTCAACAGCAGACTCCCTGAATCAGCTTTCCCGCTTTGTTTTCAGGGGTGATACCCTCGACCGAAATTCTGAAAAGATAATACTGACCATACCGGTCGGTCGAAAAAACTGTTTTCACGCGGCAGGTAGTATGACCTTTGATCCTGCAGGTAATCTTTTTCTGGCTACAGGCGATAACACCAGTCCGTTCGCTTCCGACGGATATGCACCCATGGACGAACAGACGGGCCGGGCTGCCTTCGATGCGCAGCGTACTTCGGGTAATACCGCCGATTTAAGGGGTAAAATATTGCGTATTCGTCCGCTCGACGACGGTACTTATGTCTGTCCGGCCGGCAACCTGTTCAACGATCGCGAACTGCATATCAAGCCCGGCCACCAGTTTGGAGACAAGCATCCTGCTATTTATGTGATGGGATGCCGCAATCCGTTTCGTATCAGCTACGACGATCGGCGGGGATTCCTCTACTGGGGTGATATCGGTCCAGATGCCGGCGAAGCCAAACCCGAACGTGGACCGCTCGGCCACGACGAGATCAACCGCGCCCGGGCGGCGGGTAACTTCGGCTGGCCCTATTTTATTGCCGATAATCAGGCATACCGCGATTACGACTATACTGCCCGTGCGTCGGGACCTGCTTTTGATCCGGCAGCACCACTTAACCTGTCGCCCAACAATACCGGTGCCCGCGAGCTGCCCCCCGCACAGCCCGCCTTTATATGGTATCCTTACGGGAAAAACAGAGATTTTCCCATTGCGGGTACCGGGGGCAGAAATGCCATGGCCGGACCGGTGTATTACGCCGATCAGTACCCGGAAGCTACCCGTTTCCCGGAATACTACGATGGCAAACTCGTCATTTACGACTGGATGCGAAACTGGTTGATGGCGGTCACGCTCGATAGTGCCGGCAATTTTTACCGGCTTGAGCCTTTCGCCGACTCCGTCAGGATGTCGAGGCCTATGGATATGTTTTTCAGCAAAAACGGGTCATTGTGGCTGATTGAGTACGGGACACGCTGGTACTCTGCCAACGAGGACGCCCGGTTGAGCCGGATTGATTACGTAAACGGTAATCGCAGGCCCCGCGCCGGACTGAAGGCCAGTCGTACAGAGGCAGGCGCACCCGCTACCATCACCTTTGACTTCGACGGCACAATGGCACCCGACGGCGGACTGGTTACTTGCGAACTGGACTTTGGCGATGGAGAAAAGAGTGCCTTCAGATATACCCAAAAAATACCCGATAATGAGCCCATCCTCGGGCGGGTGTGCAAAACGTATGCCGACACGATCCCGGAAATAGTACACACCTATCAGGAACCGGGCACCTTTACCGCTGTGCTGACCGTCAGGAACAGTGATGGTGCGGAGACCCGGAAAAGTGTCGAGCTGCACATCGGCAACGAGCCACCGGTAGTAACGTGGGAGCTGGGCGGCAGGAACGGCAGTTTTTATGACCCGGGCGATACGCTCTTTTATCGTATTATGGTGAGTGACCGCGAAGAAGGAGTATCGGGGAACGGGATAGATCCCATGACGGTGAGTACCTCGCTCGACTTTTACGAGAGCGGTATCAATCCGGTGAATATACGCAGATCGCAGTCAGGTATGGCTTCCTCGGAGAAATATCTCGCGGGCAAACAACTGGTTGAAAACTCCGACTGCCGGAATTGCCATGCCATTGACCGGCAGGTGAATGGTCCGTCATTCCAGGAAGTGGCGCGGCGTTACCGGGGCAACAGAGACTTTGCCGTGCCAACTATCTACAGAAAGATAATTTACGGGGGATCCGGCAACTGGGGAAGCGGCATCATGATACCGCACCCTCAGATCAAAGAAGAGCAGGCCATACAGATGGCTTTGTGGATACTGTCGCTGGGAGACATACCCACGGCCGCACAGAGCTTCCCGCTGCAGGGCAGCTTTCCGCTCACGGGCGCGAAAAACGGGAAAGAACTTCCGCAGGCCACCTATGTACTGAGTGCCGCCTATCGCGACCAGGGCAGCTCCGGTCAGCCACCGATGGAGGGCAGGGCCACGCTGCACCTGCGCAGACGCCTGCAGCAGGCAGAAAAAAGCGATTCGAGGAGTACCGGCGTGAGCAACTACACCCTGCCTGGCAGCGATACCGTTGTGCTGAACGGACTGACTCACAACGCGTGGTTTGCATTCCGGAGTGCCGATTTGACCGGATTGCGGCGGATGCGTCTGGGGGTGGGTTACGGCGATGAAAGTCACGCGTGCGCAGGCGGGAAACTGGAAATCCGGAGAGACAGTACCGCAGGAGAGCTGGTCGGGGTAGCAGAATTTGCGCCCGGCAGTGATAAAAAAATGCGGTTTTCGGTGGTGGATATCCCGTTGAATCAAAAAGGCGTTTCTGATCTGTATTTGGTATTTATTAACCCGAATGACAGGGCAAAACCGGTAATTTATGTTGACTGGGTGCGATTTGAGTGAGTACCATTTTCGAACTTTTTAGTACCAAAAAGGTAATTTTTATAATTCCGGAAAAATTTGTATATAGATTTGCTGCGAATCTATTCACTAACTAAAACTGTATTGCATGAAAAACACCACACTCTCTCTGATGGCCGCCGTGTTCGCGGGCATGATGTTATTCTCGGTCAGCGCAAGTGCGCAGGTTGAAAAAGGCGCGGTCATGGTTGGCGGCGGCATCAACTTCCAGTCTGAAGACGGCGAGTCACAGTTCCAGTTTGAACCCAACATCGGTTACTTTCCTGTCAATAACCTGGGTGTTGGCGTGAACTTCAACATTGATGTGGAATCGGAAGAGACCCAGATGGAATTCGGCCCTTACGTACGCTACTACGTCTGGAAGGGTTTGTTCCCGCAGGTGGGACTGCTTTACAACAAAACCGGAGAGGACGACGCCTACTCCGAGTACAATCTGTCCCTTGGCTACTCTGTATTTGCCAACAAGAACGTGGCTTTCGAGCCAATCGTGAATTACACCATTGGCGATGGCTACAGCCGTTTCTACCTGGGTGTTGGTGTGCAGGCATTCCTGGGCCGCAAGTAGTTTGTTCTTAATACGCTTCATAGATGCGGGGTTGGTCCAGTTCGGATTCAACCCCTTTTTTATTCTGATATTTGATATCTTTGTGCAATGGTAGTAGTCGTGCCGGATGCACCTGACTGAAAAGCATACATAAAAGTATTTCGGCCGGATATTCTTAAAAGCAAACTGAAATGAAAGAGAAAATACAGGAACTAATTGCCGCCAGTAAAACGGAAGAGGCGCTTGAACTGCTGAAAAACTGTACCGACGAGGCACTCCTCCTGATGGCCCGATTCAGCGGCCTGAAGCGACAGTACAATATGGGTATGATAAGCTTTGAGGACTGGACCCGCACGCAGAACCAGATTAATTACGCCGCGCTTGAACTGGCCGACGAGTGTAAAGAGGATGGAAATACGGGAAAACCATCTGTCAAGCCTGAAAAACGGAGTGTCAGCGCCTTCATTTCCTATAATCACAAGGACTCATCCGAAATGGAGCGGGTCAAGGGCTGGCTGGAAAGCAACGGCGTGGAGGTCACGGTGGATGTACAGGATATGCGGGCTGGCGAGGATATAGAATCGTTTATACGAAGCGCGTTTGATAATAGTCGCTTCGTATTATCCATGGTATCGCAGAACAGCCTGATGTCGGGCTGGGTGAGCAAGGAGTTTAATACCGCACTTGTTTTGAATAATCGTACCACCAGATGGATACCGGTCAGTCTGGACAAGAGTGTTTTTGATCGTAAATTTTACGAGGATGCAAATCAACGTATTGATCTTGAACTTGAGGAGTTGAAAAAAACCATGATTGAGCACCTCAACGATGATTATGATACACGTCCGCTACAGGCTCAACTTAACAGGCTAAAGGATCTTAAATCAAATTTAGGATATACAATAGAGGC
>JBEGNB010000100.1:0-18068 GCA_041182785.1 Bacteroidota bacterium | reverse complement strand
GGTATTAATAATACTTCTTCATGGTGTCACGGACTGGCAATTGTTGAATATGCTGGTGATGACGTAAACATATCCAGCACAACGGGTAATATCACCCTCTCCGGCGATGCAACCAGTGCTGCCGCCTGGTCGGGAGAAGCCCTGGGTCTGGTCATCCAGTCGGGTGATGTCAACAGTCTTACCCGGATCAATACCGATGGCGGAACAGTCACCCTGATTGGGAAAAGTGCAAACGCCAACGATGACATCGGTGCCGCTTTCCGTGCAGGAAACTCTGCCGGGAATATCACTATCGGAGATGCCAACACAGGCAACGTCACCCTGCAGTTCGGATCCCTGCAAACCAGAGCCAATGCAACGGCGGGCAGTGTATCCATACAAAGTGCCGGAAATTACGTGATGGAAGGAATTGCAGGTGGAGCATTCGGTGCATCTATTGATGTCACTACGGATTATTCCTTCGGCTCCGCTGGTACAGGTCTGCGTATTGGCAGCACCAATAATAACTGGGATGTATCATTCCGGCCCGCTACTACGATAGCAGGGCCTATCGCGATGTACTCCAGCTCGTTTTCCATATACAACAACATCATCAGCTCCACGGCTTCGGATATCAGACTTTCTGCCAATGCGAATTTCTGGACCTTTGATGTGCGCCAAACCGTTCAAACGGCCGGGGGCAATATCTACATCATCGCCGATGCTGACGCCAACGGCTCCGGGCAGTTAAATCTGGACTACCTGACGCTCAATCCGGGAGCAGGCAATATCATCATGCGGGGCGAGACTTTCAACTTTGCCACTAACTCCGCGACAGTCAAGCCCTACATCAATGGAACCGGCAGTTTCACGCTGGAACCCTCCGATGCAGCATTCGGGCAGGGAGTACAAACCATCTGGTTCAATATTGATCAGGATGGAAATGGCATGAGCGGCCTCACGATAGGCAAAGCAACCAATACATTCGATATTACTCACGACCACATCGGTGTCATTTCCATCAACGGACCAGTAACCTTCTATGGTGCAGCGATGAATATCGTCACGGCACTGAATGCCACTGGCAGCGATATCAACCTGTACGTCTCTTCATGGGTCATTCAGTCAGCTGCTATAACGGCCAACGGCCTGGGATTACACGGCACAGGTACTTTCACCCTCAACAACACCGGTAATAACGTGGCCACTATCGCAGGTGGTGAAAGCGGCACAAGACTCGGTTCCCTGAGTTTCACGGATGCCGGCGGAGGCCTGACCATCGGTTCAGTCAGTACGAAAAACGGGATTTTCGCATCCGGTACCGTATTTGTTGAAACCCTCTCCGGAAATATCACCCTGGCCCAGAGCGTTTCCACCACGAACACTTCTGCCACCGCCATCACGCTCAATGCGGATAAAAATACGGCCATCGCTGCCTTGACAGGCGGCAATATCATCGTAACGGGCTCACCAGTCATTACGATGGGTTCCGGTGGTATCGCCCGACTGTTCAGCGGATCTGATCCAAACAGTCCGGGACTTACCGCTCTGGCAGGCGGCTCGGCCAATGTCCGTATCTTTGCAGATGAAACTACTACTACTTTCAGTCCGGTGCTGGCTGCCAACAACGTCTATGCCATCTATCGCGTGGCACTCGGCGCTGGCGACCTCACCATCGTGGCTTCCGGCGGCGATGCACTCGGCTCCACCTGGACATACAACGCCGGGGTGGTATCCACTATCACCACACCGGTAAGAGTAAATGCTTCCGAAGTAGTGAATTATCTGAGCGCCGGTCCGCTGACTATTCAGGCCGGTAATATCACCGTGGACGCTAACGTAACGAGTACAACTTCCAGCGCCCTTGTCCTGAAATCAATGGGTAACATCACCCAGAACGCGAACAGGTCCATACAGACAAATGCGGGTGAAATCCTGTTCTGGGCAGATACAGACGTCAACGGCGGATACATTTATATGCTGGATGGTGCTACACTCGACAGCCGCAGTAATGCAGATCGCACGGCAGGCAACACAAGCACAGCCGGCGGCGGCGGGCGTATCACGCTGGCCGGTGGTCTCGACAATGGCACCAACGGCGGTGTAGCCGGCGACGGACTGCCTGACGGATTTGCCTGGCAGGCAGGAACGGTAAATGCTGCCGGGGTACTCCTCGGTACACAGGCAGGCGGACACGATGCCAATATCACGATTTATTCCGGCGGCGGAGATATCCTCATCAGGGGAAGAAATACCTCGGGTTACGCGAACGTTTGTTCCGGCATAGCAGCCTTTGAAGGGTTCACTATAGACGCCGGAACTACGGGTTCTATCAAACTGGATGGTCAGGCCTCAGGCAATGTGGCGTATTTAAATGGTATGGATCTGCAGGCATGGCGTGCAGGGGCCGCTTCCTCCTCCTCACTCCTGCGCACCGCAAACGGGGATATCACACTCAATAGTTCAGTTGTTGCCGACGATATAGACGATAATGGGATACTCCTGTTGGCTCATCCCAATGCTCCGCTGACTATTGCAGCTACGGGAAGTGGCAAGATAGATATCTATGATGCAAGCGGGCACGAAATTGTGATCTCCAACAATAATATTCTGGCGACCAGTGGCGACATCACCATGACCAGTGTCGCGGGGACGTTTCAGACCTTGCTGATTACCTCCAACGGTGTAAATACCATCGGCCACAAGGCTGGTACCGTTGTCACGAGTTCCAGCTCCAATATCATTCTGAATGCCAACGATTTCAATCTTGCTGCCAACAACGGCCTTCAGCTCAACACCACCGGAACCGCCGTATTGCAGCCTTCGGGCACGAGCTTTACCACGCTGCTGAATCCACTCTCTACCAACTTCGCAGTGGCAAACACCCTGACCGGACTGCGCCTCGGCAAAGCAGGTAATACAGGAAGCATCTCTATTGCCGCTCCTGTAACCATTGCAGGACCAATAGACCTCATCGCCGATGATATCTTTGTCGCCGCTGACATGGCAACTACGGCCTCCGGCGCAGATATTACCCTGAAAGGCCTGGGTTATGTTTCAGCGCAGCTGAATACAGACTTTACAACCAATGGAGGTGATATTATCTTCTGGGCCAATATGGCCAATGCAAGCCAGGCTTCATCCAACACGGCTAATAATGAAATCAAGCTGTGGGGAAGTAACCAGTTCAACTCCCAGGGTGGCAGGATCGTACTCGCAGGCGGACTGGACGACGGCAGTAACGGGGGCACAGCCAGCGACGGTATTCCGGATGGCTTCGCCTACAGAGGATCAGATAATTCGGGCGATTTTACCGGAGTGGGTCTTGGCAACTGGTATTCCAATGCAGCCAATGTCAGTCTTCTTTCCGGTAACGGTGATGTAGTTGTGCGCGGTGAGTCCGGAGGTAACTGCGGTCAGCCGGGCATAGCTATGCAACCAAATCTGGTTGTTAATAGTGGTACGGGTACTATACGTATCCTTGGAAAGGCAAATACAGGTATAGGTTTTGAAACGGGCTTCGCTACTGCCGCTCTGGGCAATACAGCTATCACTTCTGCCAGCACGACTACCCCTGCCATCAGTATTGAGGGAACAAGTGCAGGAGCAAATATTGGTGTGCTTCTCGAGTGGGAGAATGTCGGCCAGAATCTGATCCAGTCCACCGCTACAACAGGTGGTGGTATCCAGATCACTGGTACCGGTGCTGCGGCAAGTGCCTCGTCCGGTATCAGAGCGAACGCAGCTGCCTTGTATATACTGTCAACCGTTGGTGATATTGTTATCACGGGCAATGCCGGCACAGACGCGTTGAATGACTTGCAATTGAACAGTACCACATTCATAGGCGGCTTCTCGGGTTCGGCCACAGTGAACGGCATACCCGTATCAACAGCCACTTCAAGGGCCAATATTTCTCTGCTTGCGCACGGCGGTTTCGAGCCAAGTGGAGCAATCACGATCACAACCGGTTCATCCACCGTGCCGGGCGGTAATGTGCTGGTTGCAACTGACGTGGATAATGTGGACGGTGGTCATATTTACACCAGAGGCACCTTCACAGTCAATAGTAATGGCGGCAATATCACCCTGGGCGGCGGCGACATCAACGGTTCCGGCTTTGCACTGGGTTCACAACAGAACCGGTCGCTGGGCTTCCGTTCCGATAATAATTTCACCCTGAACAGCGCCGGAGGCAATATCGTCATGAGATGCAAAGGAGCTGCCCGGAACGATGTGCCCAATGGTTGGGATGCCTGCGGTATTTCAGCAACCGGAGGACTGTTCAGCCTTAACTCCGGAACAGGTACCATCAACCTGCAAGGTATCAGTCAGCAGACAAATACAGGCACAAGCGAGGCTATCGGTATTATTTTCCGCGGAGCAGGCACCAGAATCACTTCTGCCAACACCACCAGTAACGCTATCACTATTGTTGGTAATGCATCCGCAGCGAAATCATCTTATGCTGAAGGAATTCTCTTCAATTCCAGCGGTACTTTTGAAGCAACAGCCACTGCGTCAGGCGGTGGTATTACTATAACCAGTCTCTCGGGTGCCAACGACCCGGAAGTAACGTACTGTGCCGATCCCGTCTATATTCTGGCGGTGGACGGTGATATCTCCTTCACGGCATCAGGAGCAGGTGCCACAGGTTTCTATGCAGCTCCCGGCAGCCCGTTTGTGCTGGGCTCCACCGCCGCTGCCAACACTACTAACGATATCACCAGCTCAACCAGCGACATAGTATTTAATGTGGGAAACAAAGGAGTGGGCTGGTCTTTAGGTACAGGTAATGAACCGGAGATAAACACTACCGGGTCGTTCACCCTGCTGAGTACTGCCTATGGTATGTACAGAAACTGGTTTACCTTTGGTTCAACACTCTCCAGCCTGGTATTCGGCAATCCCGCCGGAAATACAGGAGGCATGTTTATTGATGAAGCCCTGACTGTGGGTGGTCCGATCGAAGTGAATGGCGGAGCTATTTCAATCACGGGCGCTCTGACTGCCACCAACAACGATATCTCCCTGAATGCCACCGGAGCTGTTACGCAAACAGCAGCTATTACCGCCAACAAACTTGCGCTGAACGGTACCGGTACCTTCACACTTAACAATACAGGCAACAATATTGCCACCATCGCCGGGGGTAGCAGCGGAACCAGACTCGGCTCCCTGAGCTTCACGGATGCCAGCGGTGGTCTGACTATCGGCACGGTCGGTTCCAACAATGGTGTATTCGCCTCCGGGACTGTACTGGTAGAGACACTCGTCGGAAACCTCACGCTGTCCCAGAGTATTTCTACAACAAATACCACTTCCACCGCCGTCACCCTCAATGCAGAAAAGAATGCAGCTATTGGAATAAGTACAGGTGGAAATATCATTGTGTCGGGTTCGCCAACGATCACCACCGGCTCCAGCGGTATCGTCAGGCTGTTCAGCGGATTTGAAGCTTACAGCCCCGGACTTACTGCGCTGGCCGGCGGACAGGCTAACGTCAGAAACAATGCTGACGAGACAACTACTACCTACAGCCCGGCACTGGCCGGCAATAATACCTATGCCATCTACCGCGCAGGCGCAGGCACAGGCGACCTCACTATCGTTGCTTCCGGCGGCGATGCCATCAATACGACCTGGGGGTATAATAACGGGGTAGTGTTTACTATCACCACACCGTCCAGAATAAATGCCTCCGAGGTAGTTGGCTATCTGGCGACCGCTTCTCTGACCATTCAGGCGCGAACAGTCACATTTGAAGCCAGTGTGACCACTCCCACCGCCAGTGACTTTGTACTTAAAACCCAGAACTGGATTAATCTGAAAGCAGGCAGAACTGTTCAAACCAATGGCGGCGATGTCATTTTCTGGGTTGATACCGATAACAGCCAGGCTACCAGCCCGTCCACCCAGGACGATATCACTATGGAAGCCGGATCTACCATCAACACCCAGGGCGGCAGGATCGTTCTCGCCGGTGGACTCGACGATGGTGCTTACGGTGGAACTGCCAGTGACGGTATTCCGGACAATTACGCCTATCGCGGCGCCGATCAGAGCGGTGTGAATTTGGGTCCCGCAACAGGCACAGGTACAGTTGTTTCGCTGCTGAGTGCAGGTGGAGATATCATCATCAAGGGAAGAACTGCGGGTGCATCATCAGTAAAAGCTGGAATAGTTTCGCAAGGGAATGTACTCATCAATTCCGGTGCAGGCCGTATTGATATTGAAGGCGTGTCCTCAATCGTGCATGGAATAGAGTTTACCTGGGGTGCTGTACCCAATATAGCTATCACATCCGATTATGCCGGAGTCGGCCCTGCCATACGAATCGCGGGCGGTACAACGGGCAACTCTGGAATGTCGGGTATCCTGATGATGAATGCCAACGGAGGGAATGTACTGATTCAATCTACTTCCAATACTGGAGGGGGGGTGTTGATTGAAGGCAGCCAAACCAATGCAGCACACCCCGCCATTTCCACGGCTCCTGACAACTGCACAACCAACGTACAGATTCTGGCAGGAAACGGTGATATCGTACTGACAACCGCTCCGGTTGGCCCGGCCACTGCTGGTCTCGGGGTTTTGTACAGCCGGGGTGCCATGCGTTTTGGCAGCAGACTGAATGCCACTGCAGTACAGGGAGTTGTTCCTGCCGTCGCCAGCACCAGCGCCAATATAGTGATGCGATTCAACGATCTTGCCTTCAACGCGTCAACCAACAATATGGCCACGACAGGCACCGTCACGCTGGCTCCAAGACTGGCAGATGCCGGTTTCAGCAGCGGTGTTGTTGTCGAGAATATGAACCTTTCAACCGTCAGTGCACTCACAGTCGGAAAATCCGGAAACAGCGGCGATATCACTGTGAGCAGTGCGCTCTCTGTGGCCGGACCAATTTCCATTTACGGCGGAACTATCGCTGTGAATGCCAACCTGACCAGTTCAGCCACCGGGGACATTCTCCTGAAATCCATCTCCAATGCAAACAGTTGTATTACTAACAACGCTACCATTACCAAATCTTCCGGTACTGGTACACTTACCATGCAGGGACATGCGAGAGTTTCCAACTTTGGCACCATTACCACCAGCGGTAGCGGTGTCCTGAACCTCGTAATGTGGTCTGACTTTGATAACTCGAATAACGACGGGGGCGTGTCCCAATCCGGAACTGTTTCCACCAACGGCGGCCACGTGTGGCTGGGCGGCTCCAACTCCAACGGAGGCAGCTATACATGGAACGGACTTACGGTAGGTGACGGACCTTCCATCGGATCAGCCGGATACAACGGGTATGCACTCGACTTTTTCGGCCCTGTCACCACCAGCGGAGGGGATATCCTTGTCTGGGCTGGCAACTCCGTTGTCGGTACCAGTGGCATTGTAACCAATGGATCGGCTACCGTGAATGTGGGAACAGGTGATATCACCCTGATAACACCCTACGTTCTTGGATTAAACAACTTTATATTTTTCAAACAGTCGGGTGGAACCTTCACGCTGGTACCAAACGGAGGCAGTTTCCCGGGTACATTCAACTGGGACGGACAGTTGTCTGTCATTGGCGGCGTAGGTACCGGACGGGATTTCTCCGGCAATTTTGATTATTTGTGGCTGGAAGATCCGTCCACCCTGAAGAGCCTGACCATAGGCCGATACGACGGTATGCTGAGCAACGGAACGCCGGTTGTAATGACCAACAGCAGCGGTGTTACTTTCGCCAATAACACGGCCACTTCCATCAACGGGCCTATCTCCGTATATGGCGGCGATATCCTCGTCCAGCAAAATCTTACCTCGTCCGCTGCCGGGGCAGACGTCCTGTTCGAGGCAAACGGCCGCATCGAACTGTCGGCCAACAGAACGGTACAAACCAACGGCGGGGATATCACCCTCCGCTCCAATGCAGGTGGTACAGCAGTTGTTACTCCCAACTCTACCACAGGGGCAATCACGCTGAACAACACTTCCAGCCTGCTTTCCAACGGGGGCAATATTACCCTGGGAGGTAATTACGCCGGCACACAGGGCGCCGGACTCTACGCCGCATCCAATTTCAGCGGTGGCTCGCCGGGTGTTCTGATTAGCAATGCTACCATTAATGCTGCCGGTGGCGACATCAAGGTGTATGGCCGGTGTGTGGCCAGCTATGACGACGGTATTCGTTTGCAGGCCAATATTAGCACAACAGGTAGCGGTACCATAGGACTTTTTGGTGATGCGCATGGCGGTTTTAATGCCAGCTCTGTTTACTTCGGTGGCATTACTTTTGTCACTGCAGCTTCTACTATTGAAACAGTTTCGGGAGATATTACGATTGAGGGTATTCTGACCAATACCCAGAGTAACAGTACCTATGCTGTCAACTTTTATCGGAGCGGCTACACCAGCGGAAGCCAGACAAATCACATCCAGCTCTTGTCGCGGTCCGGAAATATTCAGATTAAAGGTGACCGGGGGACTACATCTGCCGGTGGTATCGGAAGTTCAAGCTGGGGAAATATTTATGTAGGTTCGCCGTCAAGTGGAAGCTGGACAGCCACCGGCGATGTCAATTTCTCGTTCTCCAGCTTTACAGGTGCTATTGGAAATGGTATTCGCGTGAAAACAACCGGCGATGTAATCTACGAACCGGTAGCAACAAGTTTTACTGCAGCCCAAACATTTCCCTACAATTCCAATTATGTTCTGGCAGAAAGTGCCTCCAGCCTAACCATTGGAAAACCCGGCAACACCGCCGGTATTACCATGAACTCCGCACAAACGGTAGCAGGCCCGATTACCATCTATGGAGGTACGATTACCCTGAATGCAGGTTTGACTACCACCAACAATGGCGATATTTCTTTCTATTCAGATAATGCGATTGCCGGACTCAGCTCGCAGCGCAATATCAGTGCCGCCGGCTTCTTCAACTATATCCCTCAAAGCAGCAGTTTCAGCGCAGCGGTAACCTATCCTGTTACGAACCTGAATGTGAGCAGTACGGGACTTTTGATCGGTAAAACAACCAATACGGCCAATGTGACCTTTGGCAATGCAGCCACAATCAACGGACCGGTCACGGTGTATGGCGGCAACATCGGTATTAACGCCGCCCTGACTGCTACTGCCAGCAATATCAACCTGCACGCTACCGGGGCCGTTACCCAAACGGCAGCTCTGACCGCCAGCGGACTGGGTCTGCACGGTACAGGTACGTTCACCCTGACTAACACATCGAACAATATAACCACCCTGGCCGGCGGCGATGCCACCAACCGGCTGGGAAGTCTCAGCTTTGTGGATGCCAGCGGTGGCCTCACCATCGGCAGCGTTAACCCGGTTGGTATCACTGCCACCGGCGATATTCTGATCGAGACGCTCGCCGGCGATATCCAGCTGACAGAACCGGTTACGACATCGTCGAGTACCAATACGGCTACCGGTTATGCCGGAGCTGTAGTTCTGAATGCAGGTAAAAGCAGTTCGGCAGGAACTCCTACAGGTGGCAACATCATCGTATCCGGCAACGGAGATGTGGATGCGCCAAACGGTATCGTCAAACTGTACAGCGGATTCCCCGCCGGAAGTACAGGTCTGACAACCTTGGTGGGCATAACGAACGAAAGATACACGGTTGACGAAAATACAGTGAATTTCTCACCGGTACTGACTGCCGGTGGTACATTCGGTCTGTACCGGGCAGAAACACTTTGTTTCGCCGGAGCAGCTTCCTCGTCACCAACGGTGTGTGTCAATGCCGCCATGACGAACATCACGCATACCACTTCGGGAGCTGCCGGAATCGGCACGGCAACGGGTCTTCCTGCAGGCGTAACAGCCAACTGGGCATCAAACGTGATTACCATCAGTGGAACGCCAACACAGACCGGAACTTTCAACTATTCTATCCCCTTCATGGGCAGTTGTTCATCCGTGGAGGCCACAGGCACCATCACTGTGACCGCAGTCAATACGGCAGGTGCGGCTTCTTCATCACCAACGTTGTGCGTCAATACAGCACTGACAAATATCACGCATGCAACCACTGGCGCTACCGGTATCGGTACGGCAACGGGATTGCCTGCGGGAGTGACGGCCAACTGGGCATCCAATGTAATTACCATCAGTGGCACACCTTCGACAAGCGGAACGTTTAATTACACGATTCCATTAACCGGTGGCTGCGGAAGCGTAAACGCGACTGGTACTATCTCCGTAACGCCGGCCAATACAGCGGGAGTAGCCTCCTCGTCACCAACACTTTGCGCCAATGCAGTACTGACAAATATTACACATACTACAACGGGTGCCACAGGTATCGGTACGGCAACTGGTCTGCCGCCCGGAGTAACGGCTAACTGGGCCTCTAATGTGATTACTATCAGTGGTACACCCACTCAGAGCGGTACATTCACTTATTCGATTCCGCTGACGGGTGGCTGTGGAAGTGCAAATGCAACTGGAACAATCACCGTATCTGCAGATAACACGGCAGGTGCTGCCTCCTCGGTACCGACCGTGTGTATCAACGCAGCAATGACAAATATTACACACACAACTACTGGCGCTACCGGTATTGGCACGGCAACTGGGCTGCCGCCCGGAGTAACGGCGAACTGGACTTCGAATGTGATTACGATCAGTGGTACACCCTCACAGAGCGGTACGTTCACTTATTCCATTCCGCTCACAGGAGGTTGTGGCAGCGCAGAGGCAACGGGTACCATCACCGTCAATTCCAGGCCAACGGCAGCTATTTCGGTGGAAGAGACTTCCGGTCTGACCAATAATGACGGCACAATCTGCTCCGGATCAAGTGTGGTGCTGACCGCAAGCGGAGGAAGTACGTACTCCTGGGGAAGTGGAACCAATGCGATCAGAGAGGTGTCTCCGGTGTCCACTACGAGTTACACGGTAACAGTCACGGCCAGTAGCGGCTGTTCGGCAACGGCCTCCACGACGGTTACTGTAAATGCAGCACCAGCACCATCTCTCTCAACGGTAAACCCGAATTGCCCGAGCAGTGTAACTGGCTCGGCAAGCTCGAGTACAGGTTCTGGCTGGACATTCCTGTGGAGTACCGGAGCAACGACTTCCTCAATTACAAGTCTTGTACAGGGACAATATACACTGACAGTGACGAATTCGCTGGGTTGCCAGGGTACGGCAATAGCCACACTGACAGATCAAACCGTACCAGTAAGTATCACAGTGGCATCAAAAACGGATGTGAGGTGCTTTGGCGGATCCAGTGGAGCTGCTACGCTGTCTGTAAGCGGGGGGTATTCTCCTTATTCGTACAGCTGGTCTTCCGGACAAACGACTGCATCAGTCAGCAGTCTGGCCGCGGGTATCTATCAGGTAACTGTAGCGGAGGGTGGCATTCACCAGTGTCAGTCAGTTCAATCGGTCACTATTCAAGAACCGGACTTCGGAGTACAGGTATCCATTAACCGGTCAGAAAGTTCGGGTCTGGCAGCAGATGACGGCATTATCTGTCAGAACGACGCTGCCGTGCTGACTACGAACTCGGTACCGAGTAGCGGAGCAACCATTTCCGGTTATTTGTGGAGTAACACACCCGCCGGTACAACAAGCAGTATCAGTGTCAGCTCGGCAGGAACATATACTGTAACAGTGACAGACTCCTACGGCTGTACTGCCTCGGCTACCAGTACGGTGACGGTGACTCCGACAAATACTGCAGGGGCCGCTTCATCATCGCCAACTCCCTGTGTCAATACGGCGATGACGAATATTACCCATGCAACTACGGGAGCAACAGGCATCGGTACAGCCACCGGATTGCCTTCCGGCGTGACAGCCGGCTGGACATCCAATGTGATTACTATCAGTGGCACACCCACCCAGAGCGGTACGTTCAACTATTCTATTCCGCTTACCGGAGGTTGTGGCAGCGTGAATGCAACCGGCACGATTACGGTGCGTTCAAATAACACGGCAGGTGCTGCCTCATCGTCCCCGACGTTGTGTGTCAATACGGCGCTGACCAATATCACGCACACTACAACCGGTGCGACCGGTATCGGTACGGCAACAGGATTGCCACCCGGCGTGACGGCAAACTGGGCAGCCAACATGATTACCATCAGCGGTACGCCCACGACAGGTGGCTCGTTCAGTTATTCTATCCCGCTGACTGGCGGCTGTGGAACTGTAAATGCAACGGGAACTATCACAGTAACCGCTGCCAATACAGCGGGCGCAGCTTCCGCAGCTTCCGCACAGTGTGTCAATACGGTAATGACGAATATTACCCACTCAACCACAGGTGCTACGGGTATCGGTTCCGCCACCGGATTGCCGCCCGGTGTGACGGCTAACTGGGTATCAAACGTGATTACCATTAGTGGCACACCCTCGACAACCGGAACGTTCAACTACTCGATCCCGCTGACTGGCGGCTGCGGCACTGTCAGTGCAACAGGTACAATCATCGTTACTGTTGCGTCTATAGCACCCGTTCAGGTGTCGGAAATATCCGGTGTGGCTAATAATGACGGCACTATATGCTCAGGCGCTGGTGCGACGCTCACCGCCACCGGGGGTACTTCATACATCTGGAATACGAGCCCGTCCTCTTCAACGGCGGCAGTTAACGTATCACCTTCCTCGACTACTACCTACACAGTAACTGTCACAGATGCTACAGGTTGTACAGGTACCAGCTCATATACGATCATGGTAAACACACCCTCAACGCCGCTGGTGACGGTATCTGAATCCCATGGTGTTACTGATGACGACGGAACCACCTGCCGCGGCGATCAGGTTACTCTGAGTACGAGCGGAGGTACGTCTTACAGTTGGAATACAATGCCTGCGCAAACTTCAGCCACGGTTACGGTATCTCCCAACAGTACTGCCACCTACACCGTGACCGTCACCGATGTGAATCTGTGCTCGGCTACTGCCTCCACGACCATCACGGTAAACGCGCTTCCGACACCGACTATTTCAGCTACCGAATCATTCGGCACAACCAGCAATGATGGTATAATATGTGCAGGTAACAGCGTGACCCTGGGTACAGGCGGCGGCACGTATGTCTGGAGCGGATCACAAACCACATCATCTGTTACAGTGAGCCCGTCTTCAACCACTACCTATACAGTTACGGTTACCAATTCGAACAATTGCTCAGCCACTGCGACACGTTCGGTGACGGTGAGTGTACCTTCGACACCGGTTATTTCAGCTACCGAATCATTTGGTACAACCAGCAACGACGGTATTATCTGTACAGGCAACAGCGTGACACTTGCCACAACCGGGGGAACTTATGTATGGAGTGGTGCACAGACCACAGCCTCAATCACCGTAAGTCCATCCTCGACCACCACCTACACGGTCACAGTTACTGATGCGAATGTCTGCTCAGTCACTGCCACGCGCTCTGTTACGGTGAACGCACTCCCGTCACCTGCCATATCAGTGACGGAGAATTCGGGCCTCACAGCCAATGATGGTGGAATCTGCTTTGGTGCCAGTGCGGTTCTGACCGCATCCGGCGGAACTCAGTTTATCTGGAATACCACTCAGACCAGCGCAGCCATTATCGTTAATCCGGTGAATAACGCTACCTACAGTGTGACGGTCACGGATGCCAATATGTGCTCTTCCGCCACGACCCGCAGTATAACGGTCGGCTCTCCGGTTACTGTAGCAATCAGTCTGCAGGAATCTTCCGGTATCGCGAACAATGATGGTTCAATCTGTGCCGGATCGAATGCTACCGTCAGCCTCACGGGCGCATCTTCCTATCTGTGGCCCGACGGCTCTACGCTGGCCTCGCGCGTGCTCACGCCTGCGTGTACCAAGTCATATAATGTTACGGTGACAAACGCCAGCTTGTGTACGACGACAGCCTCTGTTACCGTCCAGGTAAATGCGCAGCCGGAAATCACGCAGATTACGCCGTCGTCGGGTACAGCAGGTACTACCGTTGTACACGTTTACGGACAAAATCTGAGCAATACGACCGGTATTAAATTCAACGGACAATCGGGTACCTCCATTACTATTATCAGTGATACACACGTTACGGCTGTGATGCCAATCAGCGGCTCGGTCACGCAACTGGAGGTATTGTCGGCCTGCGGCACAGCAACGATACTGTCAGTTAACCCGGTGGTTACTTCGATTTCACCGGCTTCGGGCAGTCCGGGTACTGTTGTGACAGTCAGCGGACTTAACCTGGATCAGATTAATTCGGCTGCCATAGGTGGTACAACCGCTGTTATTTTATCGAAGACTCCCACAACGGCCAGACTGATGGTGATGCCGGGTACCCCCGGAGGTACAGTAACCGTATCAACACCTATTTCAACCGCCAGTTCTGTTTCCAGCTTTGCGGCTAGCAGTACTCCACACCCTTATATTCAGCAAGGGGCGAAATTCACGAACAGCAGTACAAGTGCCCAGCAAGGACAGTCGGTAGCTGTCAGTGCCGATGGCAATACAGCAATTATCGGTGGCCCGGGCGACAACTCGAACACCGGTGCCGCATGGATATATGTTCGCTCGGGTACCGCCTGGTCTCAGCAGGCCAAACTGGTGGGCAGTGGCGCTGTGGGTGCAGCTCGTCAGGGTATCTCTGTGGCGCTCAGTGCCGATGGCAACACGGCGGTAGTAGGGGGCTCTTCTGACAATTCAAGTAACGGAGCTGTATGGGTGTTTACAAGAACGGGTACCGACTGGGCTCAGCAGGGTAACAAACTGGTTGGTGCCGGCGGTACGAGTACTGCCCAGCAGGGTACAGCAGTGGCTATCAGCAGTGATGGAAATAAAATTGCCTCCGGTGCAATCGCCGACAATCTCTTTGTCGGCGCAGTATGGGTGTTCGAGCGAAATGGTAATACATGGACACAGTCGGGTGAAAAACTGACTCCGTCTGATGGTATCGAAAAACCACGCCTGGGTGTCTCTGTCTCCCTGAGCGCCGATGGCTCCCGCCTGCTCGCGGGAGGATATCTGGATAACGTCCGACAGGGCGCTGCCTGGATATTTGATGATACCGGCTGCGGTATGACACAATCGGGTCAGAAGCTGGTTGGTACAGGAGGTAATATAAATGCATGGCAGGGTTATTCCGTAGCGCTGAGTGCCGATGGTAATACGGCAATGATCGGCGGATGTAACGATAACAATCTTGCAGGCTCTGCCTGGATATTCACCAACAACGGAAGTAGCTGGACTCAGCAGGTCAGACTGATTGGCGGTGGAGCAACCGGCTCTGCCCGTCAGGGCTCCGCTGTTGCACTGAGTGCCGATGGAAATACAGCCATTTCCGCAGGATTTACCGATGATTCAGGAAAAGGTGCCTTTTGGGTTTTCAAGAAAGCTGTAGGTGGAACCTGGGTTCAGCAGGATGCAAAAGTCAGGGGATCCAATGCCACAGGTGCTTCCCGTCAGGGTACATCGGTGGCCGTCAGCTCGAACGGTCACACTGCACTGGTTGGCGGACCCGTTGATGCCAACAACACTGGTGCTTTCTGGGTATTCATACCCGGCACGCTCCTTCAATCCGGTGACTCCGGCGATCGTCAGGCGGCAGGAGAGAACACGGCAGCCGGTGAATTCAGTATGGCACAGAATATCCCGAACCCGACGACCGGTAGCACAGCAGTACCGTTCAATTTGCCGGAGAGCTGTATGGCAGAATGGGAAATCACCGATGTGAGCGGTCGTATTGTTCAGTTCTTCCGCCGCGAATATCCGGCGGGCGCCAACGTCGAATTGTTTGATATGAGCAATTACAGTGGCATGTACTACTACAGGCTGAAAACACCATTCGGCTGTTTGTCAAAAAGCATGCTGATCGTCAGATAAGCAGTACTGCTTTAGATATAAATGAAATAAACATGGGCTGCTCCGCAATGGCGGGGTGGCCCATGTTCATACTGAACGAAGGCGTTATTCTCCGGAGTATCAACCTCGTCCATGAATCTGACGGCCGGTTACAAAACAGGATTCCATGCGGTGTTTTGGCCGGTAAAATCGCCTGATAGTAGAAAAAAAGTAGTTCATTATCGTGGCTGTATCGGTTATTGGTGGCTACACGAGACTCTGAGCCCGGATGGGTACAATACCTTTGCAGATAATCAACAAGTCACATTGAAAGCCTGGCTATGAATAAATCGGAAGTAAATACCCCGGATATGCGAAAATCAGTACCCGTACAATGGATGGTATTGTTCACCCTGTCGGTGCTGACATTGCTTCTTTTTCAATGCGAATTGTCAGATACTGTCCACGGCAAAGGAGGGATTGTCAACAGGGTGGTTTTTGATTCCACCGCGGCGAACGCGCATTTGTTGAGTCTTGAACCTGCCGGACAGTGGGGCTACCTGAAGGAGGTGACCGGACAACGCCATATCAATCAGAAGGAAATGGCAACATGGCTGCTTGCCAAACTGCCTCACATCGTGGAAAATGATAAAGAGGGCGACGCGATATCTCAGATCAAAATACTGGCAGATTCAACGGAGAGCGATGCACTTCGCTGTAACCTGTACCATCGTATGGGAAAAATCAGTGCCGGCAGGGGAGAAAACCTGAATGCAGCCGGCTACTTTCGTACATCGCTGGAAATAGCCCAAAATCTGGATGAGGCGGATATGCAGGTAATGGCGCTAATCGGTATCGCCTCAACCTGCTACAATCGGTTACAGTATGATTCTGCCATAGTCAACCTCGAAAAAGGTAAAATAATTGCAGAACAGCACAGGCTCGAGAGCCGGATTCCTGACCTGTACAGCAATATTGCCAACAGCAAAAACCTGCTGGGGCAAAATCTGGAAGCCGTAAAAATGTTCGTAAAAGCTGCCGGTATGTATCAGGCCAGGGGCGACTCCAATAATCTGGCCATTATCTACAATAACATCGGTATTATCTTTCTGGATATGAAACGATACCAGAAAGCCATCGAGTATTTCAACCTTGCCAGTACAATAAATGAACAAAACGGGAATGTTGAACAGTTGATAATCAACTACGGGAACATAGGCCTTGCTTATAAAAACCTGGATTCAATTCACCTGGCAAAGGTCAATTACCTGAAAAGCAAGGAACTTTCAGAAAAAAACAACGATGAATCCGAGCTGTCCAGAAATTTCTACAATCTGGGTAACCTGGTAATCATGGAAGAAAATTATATGCTGGCTGAAATGTACTTTGACAGTGCAGCGTATTACTGTAACAAAAACAATATCACGTATGGCCTGATGCTGCTCGATATGGCCAGGAGCGCACTGTACGTGAAGGAAGGGAAATCACAAATCGCCATTACCACAGGACTTGGCGCCCTCGAAAAACTGAAGGCTTATGACATGCCCTATGAAATGGCATCTATGTACAAGATACTGTATGAGGCCTTCAAAGCCACGGGAAACCTGAATAAAGCGCTGTATTACTTTGAAAAACACGTAGAAATCAGCGAAAAAATTACCAGCTCCGAATCGCTAAAGACTATCTGGGATTTCGAGAATCAGTATGAGAAAGAAAAGGATGCAAGACAGATTTCGGAACTCGAGAATGACGTTCTTCGGCAACAAGCACAGAAAAAAATGATGGTTGTGATTCTGGCCGGTGTTTTTCTACTGCTGGTTGCTGCCGTCTTTTTATATGTCCAGACCAGACGAAACTCGGCTATTCAGGCCGAACTGGAGCGACAGCGTTACGAAAATCTGAAAGAATCCATGATGGCCAAGGGACGGGAAGTCACCGGGAATGCGCTGCTGATTGCTCATATCAATGAACAACTTGACCTGATCAGAAAAAAGATAGTCGAGCTGACGCCGCATTTCAACAACCTGGCGAATGAATCACTCCAGGATCTGATCAGAACGATAGAAAAAAGCAGGAATACCAAAGCCTGGGATGAGTTCGAGGAAAATCTCGCGCAGGTAAACAGCGAACTCTATAAAAAATTGCTGGCCATAGATCCCCGGCTGACTCCGACCGAACTCCAGATCTGCGGACTGATCGCGCAGAACCAGAATACAAAAAATATTGCAGCCCTCACCAATCGCAGTAAACAGACTATTGACAATATACGCCACAGTTTGCGC
>JBEGNB010000099.1:0-7775 GCA_041182785.1 Bacteroidota bacterium | reverse complement strand
GCTTGGTATTCGAGTACTGCCACCCTGGTGGCGATCCGGTTGGGCTATGTTTTTCTACACCGCCGCTTTTATCGGACTCCTCTATCTGGTGGGCAAAATTGGTCGCCTCCGGGCCAATTATGAAAACAGAATTCAGCTGGAACGCATCGAAAAACAAAAGCTGGAGGAAGTAAATCAGATGAAACTTATCTTTTTTACCAATATCAGCCACGAACTCAAAACGCCCCTCACGCTGATTATCAGTCCGCTCGAAGAAATCATCAGTCGCCGCTCGGCCGGATCAAGCAGCCTGCACAACACCCTGTCGCTGATGCACAGGAATGCCGTGAAACTATTGCACATGATCAACCAGCTTCTGGATATCCGGAAGGCCGAGGCCGGATTGATGAAACTGGAAACCGAAGAGGGCAACATCGTTCAATTTGCCGGTGAAATTTGCCTGTCTTTCAGGGAACTGGCCCGCCAGAGGAACTGCCAGTTCGAGCTAAACCCCGAAAAACCGGTTATCATGGTACGCTACGACCCGGATCAACTGGAAAAGGTATGCTACAACCTGCTTTCCAATGCATTCAAGTTTACGCAGCCCGGTGGAATTATCAGCGTCACTATCGGTGAAGACAAGGAGCAAAACAGGTGCTTTATCAGGGTGAAAGACAACGGGAAAGGGATTCCAGCGGATAAAATACCCTACATATTCGAGCGCTTCTTCCGCGCTGAAGAAACAGATCACACCGGAGATGAAGGTGGAACCGGCATCGGACTGTCACTGGTCAAGATGCTCGTTGAACAACATCATGGACAAATAGACGTGGAAAGTTCGCCCGGAGAAGGCAGTGTTTTCACCGTCTGGCTGCCACTGAATCCCGATAATCGGGCCGCGGAAAGTCCACGTGCACGCGCAGAAGCCCTCCAGAGCTATCTGCCAACCAGGAATCCGGTGGATCACGGCCCTGCAGGGGGCATCAACAGCGAAGCGAAGGAACAATCGGTCATTATGCTGGTGGAAGACAACCCGGATATCAGACAGTATCTGTGCGACAGTTTTTCCGCCGACTATCAGATTGTGGAGGCCGGTAATGGTCAGGAAGGACTTGATAAAACGCTTGAGTATATGCCCGATCTCATCATCTGCGACATATCAATGCCGGGTATGGACGGGCTCGAGCTCACCAAAAGACTTAAATCGGGTGTGGAGACCAGCCATATTCCGATTATTCTGCTGACTGCCCGTACATCACTGATATTCAAAATTGACGGACTGGAACTCGGTGCCGACGATTATATCACGAAACCGTTCAACCTGAAACTGCTGCAACTGCGGGTGAAGAACCTGATTGAGAGTCGCAGACAACTCAGGGAGAAATTTGCCCGAAACATGACCAGCCTGGAACCGGAATCCAGCGTCTCGGCGTTCACTGAAATTGATCAGGAGTTCCTCGAGTCGGTTGACCGGATTATTGACCAGTATCTGGCGGATCCCGGCTTTTCTGTGGATGATCTTGCGGCCAGTCTGTTAATGAACAGGAAACAGTTATACAGAAAAATCAAGGCACTCACTAACCAGACCCCTAATGACTATATCAGGAGCATACGGCTACAGCGAGCTGCCCGGCTGCTGAAAACACGGCAATTTACCATTGCAGAAGTGACCTATCGGGTCGGATTTCAGGATCTCAAATACTTTCGAGAAAGATTCCGCGATTTTTACGGGGTTAACCCTTCTGAAATTGTCTGATAAGAACGGTTTACCTTTCCCGGATCAGCCAGTTTTTTTCAGCACTTCTCAGGTAGTAAGCTTTTGTTGTGCTGGATATCCCGATGGCAAATCCCAGACCAAACTGTATTCCTCCAGAAATGAGCAGTTTCTGTCGGTCGGAGCGGTTCTCTACCGCAAGAGCAGTGAGCCCTGTGAGTACCCCGGAAAAGAAAAGTACGCCACCGGCTGCGGCCCTGAATTGCTTTCGCTTGATTGTTTTACTGTCCCTGTAATGTTTGATGTAGAGCACTTCACGCACAGGCACTTTACGGCTGAGTGTCGAGGAGGGGAAGTAAAAGTTGTCAGACAAGCTGGTGTCGAGTATGAGCTTGTTCCGGGTAATCTTTTCAGTTCTGAGTGAAAGCGTGTCGTTCAGAACCTTCAGGTTATTCCCATACCAGAAAGTGGCGTTTTTCAGGTTCACCCCGTCAGCAACCGGAGTCATGGCCATCTCGAACCACGACCCCTGGCGAAAGTACACCTCCCGTTTTCCGTCAAACAAACTGATCTGCTGGGCCGTGAGCCAACTGACGCAGACCAACATCAGGTAAAAAGTCACAATTCCTCTGTTCATAAACAATCGCTTAACGAACGCCCATACCATTCGGCCACTCCCCGCCCGGAGCCACGAAAGAGAGTTTGCCCTCGGCATCTTCTGCCATCAGGATCATACCTTGCGATTCAGTACCCATCATGGCGCGGGGTGCCAGATTGGCCAGAACGATTACCTGTTTGCCCACCACCTCTTCAGGTTGGAAGTGCTCGGCGATACCGGATAGAATAGTACGCTGCTCAAAACCCAGATCCACGGACAATTTGAGCAGTTTTTTTGATTTTTCTACTTTCTCAGCCGTCAGAATGGTACCGGTTCGGATATCCATCCGGGCAAAATCGTCGTATTGAATGATGTCTTTCATGGGTGCATATTTGATGTCCTGTGCGGGTGCAGGCTCGTGCGCCTGCAGGCGTGCGAGCTGTTTTTCAATTACTTCATCCGGAATGCGGGAGAACAGGTGCTCCGCCTGACCTGTGGCATGTCCGGTATTAATTACGGGTTTGCCGGCTTCAAGGAGACCGAGCAGTTCACTCAGCTCGCCGTTGTCGGTGAGGGCTGGCAGGTTCAGCATATTTCTGAGTTTTGCAACGCTGAACGGCATGAATGGCCCGGTAGCCACCGACAGGGCAGCCACATACTGCAGACCCAGATTCAGTACTGTTTCCACCTGTACCGGATTTTCCTTGTACGCCTTCCATGGCTCGTTGAACTGCAGGAGGGCATTTCCGGCGCCGGAGATCTCCATCACACACTGCATGGCTTCCTTGAAATTATAGCGTTCAATCCACTGCGCCATTTCGCGGAGTTTGACGCCGATCAACCGAAGTTCTTCCGTGTAATCACCTGCCTTGTCAGCTTCCCAGCCACTTTTGAACGCCATGCCGGGCTGCACTTCGGGCGTTACACCCTGGTAGTACTTATGCGTGAGCACCAGTACCCGGTTCACGAAATTGGCCAGGTTATTGACCAGCTCATTGTTATTTGTCTCCTGAAAACCTTTCCAGGTGAACTCACTGTCGCTTTGCTCCGGCATCTTCCGGATCATGTTGTAGCGCAGCACGTCTTCCTGACCGGCAAAGTCATCGCAGTACTCATGCACCCACACGGCCCAGTTCTTCGAGGTGGACAGTTTTCTTCCTTCCAGATTGAGGAACTGGTTGGCAGGTACATTTTCAGGCAGGATAAAGCCGCCGTGTGCCTTCAGAATAGCCGGGAAAATCAGGCAGTGAAATACAATATTATCCTTACCGATGAAGTGAACGAGTGCTGTATCATCGCTTTTCCAGTAGGGTTCCCAGTCTCTTCCCTTGTCGAGTGCCCACTGTTTGGTAGCAGATATATAACCAATTGGGGCGTCGAGCCACACGTACAGTTTTTTACCCTCGTGGCCCGGTATCTCTTTAGGCACATCCACCCCCCACTCCAGGTCGCGGGTCATGGCGCGCGGATTCAGTCCGTCGGCCAGCCAGGAATTGCACTGCCCGAGCACGTGGTTTTTCCAGTCGGCCGGATTGTGCAACTGCCTTCCGTCGGCCACACCGGTATTGATCCACTCACCCAGCCAGTCCTGGTGTTTGTCCAGGCGCAGGAACCAGTGTTTGGTCGGGCGCATGACGGGTACAGAGCCACTCAGTGCAGATCTGGGTTCCTTCAGTTCGGTCGGACTGAGCGTGGATCCGCATTTTTCACACTGATCACCGTATGCATCGGGATTGGCACAGCGCGGACAGGTACCAATGATGTAGCGGTCGGCCAGAAACTGCCCCACCGTTTCGTCGTAGTACTGCTCGGAGGTCTCTTCGATGAATTCGTTATTATCGTTCAGCTTTCTGAAAAAATCCTGTGCCGTTTCGTGATGGAGCGGCTCGGAAGTGCGGTGATAAATATCGAAATTGATACCGATACGGGTGAAAGTATCCCGAAGAATGGCGTGGTACTTGTCAACCACCTCCTGTGGCGTCACTCCTTCTTTTCTGGCTTTCACCGTGATGGCAGCTCCGTGTTCATCAGAACCACATACAAAGACCACATCTCGCCCCATCAGGCGGAGGTATCGGACGAAAATGTCAGCCGGTAGGTAAGCGCCTGCCAGGTGACCAATATGAAGCGGGCCGTTCGCGTAAGGAAGTGCCGCAGTAACCAGATATCTCTTTTTCATATCAAAAGTGAATTATTCGGGGCCGCAAAGGTAACGATTGACGGCAGATGAATAAATGATAATTGAAGATGAATGGTTTATTAACCGTAAATCGCCAGACAGTTCTTATCTTCGCTGCGTCTTAGAGCTTGTTCAGGATTCTCTGCCGTTGGCAAAAACAGGCTGATTTTTTGTCAGTTTTTGCGTTTTTGAAGGCGCATAGCCGGTGCTACGTAACTGAAAAAAGGTGAAAAATGGCTAAAAACGAGTCTTTTTTGACTCGGCGAGAGATTCCTGAACAAGCTCGTAAAAAATAACGCCATGCAAAACAGACACATACGCAAAGTAGCCGTCCTGGGTTCAGGACTTATGGGAACTGGCATCGCAGCACATCTCGCCGGTTGCGGCCTCGAAGTTCTTCTGCTTGATCTGCCGGCCGAAGGAAACAACCGGAATAAAACAGCACAGGATTCGCTGGCCACCGCTCTGAAGGCCAAGCCGGCTCCTTTTTATGACAACAAATATGCCAGCCGGATTACTGCCGGAAATTTCGAGGACGACATGTCCAAAATCAGTCAGTGCGACTGGATTATGGAGGTGGTGGTTGAAAGGCTCGATATCAAGCGACAAGTATATGAAAAGGTGGAACAGCACCGTAAAAAAGGTACGCTGATCACCTCCAACACCTCGGGTATTCCCATTCATTTCCTCACAGAAGGCCGGAGCGACGATTTCCGCCGCCACTTTTGTGGAACGCACTTCTTCAATCCGGTGCGTTACATGAGGCTCCTGGAAATTATTCCCACTCCGGAAACCGACCCCGAAGTAGTCTCCTTCCTCATGGATTTCGGAGATGTCATACTGGGCAAACAAACCGTATTGTGCAAAGATACCCCGGCGTTCATTGCCAATCGCGTGGGCGTATATGCGATGGCCAGAATATTCCTGCTCACGCAGCAACTCGGCCTTGACATCGCTACCGTGGATGCCCTCACGGGTCCTGCCATCGGCCGACCCAAAACCGGCACTTTCCGCCTGGCCGATCTGGTGGGCATGGATACCGCCGTACACGTCATCAAAGGCATGAAAGACAACTGCCCTGATGACGAGCAGATTGCCGGCATGGAGGTTCCATCGTTCCTGCAGTTTCTGGTGGACAACAAGTTCTTTGGCAACAAGGCCGGACAGGGCTTCTACAAAAAAACAGGAGAAAAAGATGCCAAGGGCCGTCCGGTAATACTGGCGCTTGACCTGAATACCCACGAATACGCGGTTTCAAAGAAAGAGAGACTGACCATTATCGAAACCCTGAAACAGATAGACGAGCTGCCACGCCGCATCCGCGCTATCTTCAAGGGCGACGACAAGGGTGCAGAACTGCTGCAAAAGTCGTTTTTGGGACTCTTTTCGTATGTTTCCAACCGTATTCCTGAAATTTCCGACACCATTTATGCCATAGACGACGCTCTTCGCGCCGGATTTGCATGGGAGGTGGGTCCATTTCAGTACTGGGACATGGCCGGTGTACAGGAAACCGTCGCGCTGGCCGAGCAACAGGGCGAAAAAATCGCCCCCTGGGTGAAGGACATGCTCGCCGCCGGACATACCTCTTTCTACAAAACGGAGAACGGAGTACGGATGTGCTTCGATCCGGCCACGGGGTCGTACAAACCGCTTCCGGGCGGCAATGCGTTCATTATTCTCGATACCTATCGCTCCGGCAAGCCGGTTTATACCAATTCAGAGTGTACCCTGCACGACATCGGTGATGGCGTACTGTGCCTCGAGTTTCACTCCAAGATGAATGCCATCGGGGAGGGTATCCTGCGCGGCATCAACGACAGTATCCAGATCGCGGAGGAACAGGGATGGAAGGGCATCGTCATAGGTAATAATGCTGCCAACTTTACCGTAGGCGCCAACATCATGATGATTGCAATGATGGCCTACCAGCAGGAATGGGACGAGCTGAACATGGCCGTCAATGTATTCCAGCAGACCTCCATGCGTATGCGTTATTCGGCCATTCCGGTCGTAGTGGCCACACAGGGCTATGTCTTCGGCGGCGGCTGCGAGTTCTCCATGCACGCCGATGCTGTGGTGGCTGCGGCGGAAAGTTATATCGGACTGGTGGAAGTCGGTGTGGGTGTACTGCCGGGCGGCGGCGGCACCAAAGAGTTCGCCCTGCGCCTCAGTGACGAGATTACGAAAGAGGGCGATGTTCAGATCCCCCGCCTGATTGACCGGTTCAGAACGATTGCAACGGCACAGGTAGCCACTTCTGCCGATGAGGCCTTCAAATACGGGTATTTTAAACCGGAAAAGGACAGCATCGTCAGGAATGCAGCCCGGAATATCAGCGAAGCCAAGAAAAAAGTACTGGAACTGGCAACTGACTATGTACAGCCCATCCCCCGCAAGGACATCTATGTGCTGGGCCGTACAGGTCTGGGCGCCCTCTATGTGGCTGCGCACTCCCTGAAACTGGGTCATTACGCCAGCGAGCATGATATCAAAATTGCCCAGAAAATAGCCTGGGTGCTCTGTGGAGGTGACCTGACAAGTCCGCAGATGGTAAGCGAGCAATACCTGCTGGACATAGAGCGGGAGCAGTTCCTGTCGCTCTGTGGAGAACAGAAAACCCTCGAACGTATTCAGTATATGCTGGAAAATGGCAAACCACTGCGAAATTAAGCAGAAACCTTTACCTTCACCGGGAAAATATGCTGTCTGAATAATGCAGATGAACGCCCGGCTTGCTGAAGTTATTTCAACCGTGGGCAGCCCTTTTGTGCTGTTTCCCGCAGTCATTACCTATACCACCGTCAGAAGGCTTGGCTGGGAAGAAGCTGTCAATGCACTTGTTTCCATACTGGTTGTCCTGCTGCTGCTGGGTGGATTCATTTTCATCCGCCGCCGCAGGGGGGCTGTCACCAACCTGGATGTTTCTGAGCGCGCCCAGCGCGCACGGAACGTTTACTGGCCTACCCTCTCGCTGATCGCCGGAGTAGCTGTGTATTTTAAACTGGCCAACCGCCCGTTCGTTTGGGACACCATTTATGTAGGTGCGCTGGTAGCCACCTGCTTTGCGTTCAATGCCGCCATCAAAATCTCCCTACACACGGTTTTCGCCACCTACCTGAGTGCACTGCTCCTTTTTCACAACTGGCAGTGGGGCGTTGCCATGTATGTATTTGCCGGACTCATCGCTTACTCCCGACTGGTACTCGGCCGACACAAGCGCAACGAGGTACTGCTGGGCTGGCTGGTCGGCACCATCTTCGGAATCGGGTACGGGATTTTGTTTTCCTGAAACGCTGCACCGG
>JBEGNB010000098.1:0-16337 GCA_041182785.1 Bacteroidota bacterium | reverse complement strand
CAGCAAACGTGTGGAGTATCAGACCCGAATCTGCATTTTCATACGATAAACTGCCAGAAATAATTGAGTCTGCTTTCAATGAGCATAACATAGGAAGTTCCTACGCCGTAACGGTGCGGCGCTGTCTTGACAATTTTATTGACCTGGGTTATCAGCAAGCCGACCTGTCCGACACCCTTCCCGTACCGTGCAGCGGCCGGCAGGCTCCGGAAGGGTGTCACTATATCGAGGTAACTTTCGAAGCAAGATCCGCAGTCGCCGGATTTTGGGCCACCGGATTGATGCTGGGAGCGCTGCTGAGCGCATGGGTATTCAGGGAAAAAGTTTCGCGCGCGAGCGTATCCGCACGTGAGGCAGTGTGGACCGAACTGGGCAATTCGCGGCTCGATATCTCCGGACAAACGCTGTTGTGCGGAGGAGAGTACCTCTCGCTGACATTCAGGGAGACCAAATTGCTGCGGCTGTTCTCGGAGAATCCGAATCAGTTACTGGAACGGGAGTTCATTATCAGTAAGGTCTGGGCTGACGAGGGGGTGCTGGTGGGCAGAAGTCTGGATGTTTTCGTGTCGAGGCTGCGAAAAAAACTGACCGGCGACCCTTCGCTGGCTATCGTTACCGTTCACGGCGTGGGATACAAACTCGCCATCAACAGGCCCTGAAGGTTACTTGCCCGCACGTATCAGCTTTTTCAGCATGACTATCTGGCCCAGATGGTAGTAGCAATGTTCGAGCATTCCCTCCAGGTTTCGGTAGAAATTACCGTATTTCTCATCGGCAAACGCGCTCCACAACTGACTGTCAGACATTTCCTCCACTCTTTGAGCAAACTTCTCCGCGTCATTCCATAATGCGTCGCGCATGGCATCCCATTCTGCCTCCGAATGCAGCAGCGGCATATCGAAACTGTACTTGTCGCGAATTTCCAGTTGACCGCCCTCCAGGACATTCAGTACACCCGCCACATAATAATGGATGTGGAAAGTGAGGAGAGCGATGGTATTCAGATCGCCATGCTTTGTCAGCGCTTCTTCCAGCGTTACGTCCGAGAGCTGGGCTTTAAAGTTGGTTGAAATCCAGGTTCCGTTCAGAATGACTTCTCTGAAACGGGATGCAATTTGTGCCGTGTGCATGATTAACTATTTTTCTCACCATATCCGGCAGGAGGCCGTGATCCTGAAAGTACGCGGATTGCCCGGCCACAGGTTGCTTGGCCCATAGGCTCCGTGCCAGTATCTGGTATTCATCAGGTTGTACAAATTCAGTGCCAGTCTCAGACGGGCACTCTCCCAGGCGACAACGGCGTCTATCGTGGTGAAGGCCGGAATCTCAAAGCCGGGCGTATAAGTACTCCGTTTGCTCAGGTATGCCGCTCCCAGTCCGACCCGAAACTGCCTGAGCAGTCCGGTACCGGGTGTATAGTGTGTCCAGGCGTTGATACTGGTATTGGGTGCGCCCGGAAACCAGCCGGCCGGATTGCCATCGTACCCGTAGTCGCCGGGAGTACGTGCTTCATTATAGGCATAGTTCAGAACGGCATCCAGTCCGGGTGCCAGTTGACCCTGTACAGACAATTCGACACCCCGGCTGTAAACCTCGTCAATCTGAATAATCCGGAATCCGTTCGGATCCGCGGGATCAGGTGCCAGTACATCATATTTTCTGATGTGGTAAAGAGCAAGAGTCGTTGAAAGACCTGCTACCCACTCTTTTTTCACACCGATTTCGTGCTGACGACTTCTTTCCGGCGGGAATGGTCCTCCGGAAAATGAGTAAGAACTCCACTGTGGCTGAAACCCGCCGGAATAACTGTAATAAAATGAGGTATTTTTTATGGGTGCATACAAGGCCCCCATTCTTGGAATCCACTGAAAGGCAGAAAGGCTGTCGCTGTATGTAGCTGCGCCGGAGAGCAAATCATAGTAACCGGTACTGTAACGATGTGCCTCTCCCCTGCCTCCGAGCAAAAAGTGCCAGTGATTTCCTGCACGTACGTGTGCCTGTGCGTACGCACCTGCGAGCCTGTTTTTTTCATTCCAGCCATTACTGAATGAGGCATCGGGCAGTTTTTCAAAAAATGCCTCACGGGTGTATGCGCCCCAGCCGAATGAAGGATTCAGAACCGCTGTCTGCCGGGAACCGGCTCCGGCAAATTCTGCATTCCGGCTGGCAAAGGCAGCGTCGAGTCCTGCTACTGCTTCTACACTGACGCGATGCCTGTTAACAGGCCTGAAGTTCAGGAATGTGGAAAACTGGTGATTGTTTATCTTTTCAAACCAGTAGCGATTTTCGAGGGGAATGGAGTCTGCCACCGCGCCGACGCCCCATGCACCCGGCGACAAATCGAGTTGTGTGGTTTCTGTGGAAAGACGCCTGTACAATGCAGTCAATGCAAGCCGGCTGGTTATTTTGTGGTGAAGCGTAACCTGGTTTGACAAGGTACTGCGGTCGGCATGACCGGCAGGGTCAATAAGCGATGTATTTCCCGGGAATCGGTCGAGAGTCCACGTACCGGTTATCGGGTTGAACAGTGCCGGAACACCCCGCTGATAGCCCATGGTTCTGTCATCATTACTGAAGTTGATTTCGTACCGCACAAATGAACTGTCGCGGAACCGGTACTCCAGCTGAGGTGCCAGAAACAGATTGCTGATCTGCTGATTACTGTCGTACTGGCCGGTATTCTCATAACCGGCAATGAACCGGGCCAGCAGGCTCCTGCGACCATCAAGAGGTCCGGTGGCATCGAGTACCGTACGGTGTTGGCTGAAACTGCCGAACGTGTGCTGTACCGACATGGCGCGGTCGGCAAGCGGCGTTTTGGTCACGTGATTGATTACGCCACCCGGATTACCGGCTGAAAAAAGTACGGAGGCCGGCCCCTTCATAATTTCAATACGCTCTATATTGTAAGTGAGTGCAGCCTGATCCACCTGAAAGAAATCGCCGCGTATGCCGTTGAAGGCAAAATTGCCTGGACTCATCTTGAAGCCGCGCATCACATACTCCCCGTACTGGGCAGAGGCAAGCAGGCTGGCTCCCGCAGTGAGACTCAGTGCTTCTCCGACCGACTGCACCTGACGGTCGCGCAGGAGCGCGGGCATGACAACCTGCACAGACTGGGGGTTATCCAGATTTCGGACAGGGAGTCGGCTGAAAATCGGAGAGACGGGAGCCTGATAGGCACCGGAGGCTGTAATAACCACCTCCTGCAGACGGGCAGAATCCTGTCTTGTGTCATCATTTTGGGCAAATAATGCGCTTGATGCGCATAGAAACAGCGAGAAAACAGCAGTTTTAATCATATATGGTGCAAAGGTACGATAACAAACAGCCCGAATCTTCACTTTTGTCTCCCTACCCATCGCAAACTCAGCAGAAAAAGCAGAAAAACAATTGTTATAGCCGTGTTTTCGCGCCAGTGTTCGACAGGTTTTATCCACAATTCGTTCAGTATTCCCCACCTTCCGAGTACTTCTATGAAATTCCAGAAGATAATAACGGTAGGTATGGCATACCTGAGTGCGTATGAAAACTCGCTGATGCGCAGCAGCGATCGTATCAGATACAGGCTCCACAGCAGCGAACCGAAAGCTACTATCCAGGTAGCAGGGTGATACTCCCCGGCGATATCCTCGTCGTACACCAGCAGCAATACCACGTAAAAGAACCAGACCAGCGAGACAGACTCTATAAAAACAATGGTGGCCATCGGACGCGGCGATGGCTGCGATGAAACCACCCGCCGGATTCCGGTGAACTTCTGCCACCAGACAAACACCTGGCAGCGCGTGGGTGCGAACATGAACGGCAGGACCATGCCTCCGAGCAATCCAAGACTGGACAGCATAACCAGGTATTCCGGCTTGGTAGCTACCTCCCCTGTGTCGGTCATCAGAGGTGCCACCTGAAGCTTGTGTGCTATCCATACAAATGAAAATTCGATCCAGCCAGTCCATACAGCCATGGCAGCCCCAAAACCCAGCAAACTGGCCCTGACAGGCTTATCCGTACAGAAGACGCCACAGGCAAGAAGCATCACACCTGCTATACCCAGCATACCGGCAGCCAGAAAACGGGCTTCAGGCCAGAGATGTTCTACCAAAACCATCACCGCATGGCCGATGGGAATCATAAATAGCACAATGAGTGCAGCAAGCAATCCGATCCAGGGCTTTTTCATATTTAGACTAATTATTGATAGCCGCAAAGGTATTTCAACGATTCATTTAATTAGATGGTTTCTAAATAATTTTTTTTCAACAATACAGCTTCATTTTTCATGACATTTTTATGACAACATACAATGAACAGTAAGGGCATTATTACTTTTGCTCTTGCCTGCTTAACAGGTACTAAGCAGTTAATTAATCCGGACTTCTAACCGGAACCTTGCCCCGTTACCAACAACTCCCCTTGCCACTTTACCAGATTACCGAACAGATTTATGGTCTGGCGACTGCTTTATGAGCAGTTTTCCAGTCCAATAACCGCGTGTAAGCACACTAAAACCTCATTTTCTGATGAAGCTGGATATTTTTTTCAGTTTTTCCAAAATGAATCTCGGCCATGGCATGCCCGGCGACGCCTTTCTGTACGACAACCTTTTTCGTCAGATCAGGGCTGCCGATGAGTTGGGATTCAGGCGCGCATGGGTGGGCGAAGCTCATTTCTCCCTAAAGACGGAACAAACAAAGCAGCCACCGCTACTGCCACATTTCAACGGAGAATTATGTATCAACACAGATATTCTGCAGATAGCCGGTGTCATGATGCATCAGACATGGCGGATCGAAATTGGTTCGGCCATCAGAAATATACTGGTGAATGGCGGCCCGATTGCGCACGCCGAGGCTGTCCGGACTTTCCTGACCATATACGGCACCAAGCTCCGGGATTCCGGGCGCAAACTGAATATCGGCTTTGGTATGGGCCGGTTCAATTATGCCAACGAGATATATGGAATCAAGCCACGCAGCGAGGTGGAAAGCCTGCTCTGGCCAGTGGTTCGGGGGCTTATTCTCCGCGAAGCAACGGAAATATTTCTGCGTCTGCTGCGGGGAGAGACCATTGGATCGCGAGACATAGCTCCCAGGGTTGTCCGGAAAGAACAGTGCAAGGATCCCGTAATCTGGGATGTAGTACTGCGGGAACTGAGCCTCCCACCGGGCTCCGAATCTGTCACTCTGCCCCCAACCTGGGAATTTGACCCTATACAGATTATTCCTGCAGATACCGGGCTTGAACAGCTGAGGCTTGTACTTGGCTCTCATGATCCTTCGCTGCAGGAATATGCCAACCAGTTTCTGCCCGTACAGGTGTTCAATCTGTCGGTTACTCCCGGCACCACCATTGATGCCACGCACGAGCGTATGAAAACGGCCTACCATCGCGATGGCGGTCGCTGGGACAGAAGCTATATGCCGCGTACCATCATGATTTTTACGCGAGCCGATGCGGGTATGACGGAAGCCGAACAGGATATCGCAGCCGGTGCAGAAGCCCGTGAAGCCATGATAGCCTACTGGCGCGCCATGGAAGGAACCGTTGATCAGGCCAAGGTGGAAAGTGGTATGGAAAACGCTGTTTACGGCTCCCCTGCCAAAGTAATCCGCATGCTGAAAGAGCGCTTTCACCCCGAAGACTGCCTCATGACCTGGTTTGACTTCAACACGAACGATGCAGAACTGGTGATCCGCCGGATGCGTACATTCATGGAAACCGTGGCACCGCACATTCAGTCCTGATATGGATAATACCTCCTCTACACTCGTCATTACGGGTGGCGGCCTTGTTGGCATGGCCGCTGCTCTCATGTTTCACGACCGTTTCGACAGCGTTCGGGTTTGTGAAAAGAGATCCAACCCCCTCACAGATGATAATTACTCCAACCGATCGCTGCAACTGGTCATTTCTGCCCGTGGATGGAGAACACTCGACCTGCTCGGACTGACGAACAAGGTGAAAGCTCAGACGCTCAAACTGAAGGGTCGTTACAAACACGAAAAAGACGGTTCGGTATATCCGGAACCTTACTCACGCGACGGACAGGTTATATGTTGCGTGAGCAGGGAAACACTTTACAAACTGCTCACTGCAGAAGTGCTGAACCTCGACAACACAACCGTCCACTTCGATACGGAAGTAACCGGAGTGGACACAGACAACTGCACCTATTTCACCGACGGGGAAAGTATGTCAGATGCAGACTCCTACGATTTTATGATTGGCTCCGATGGTGTTTATTCCATTGTTTCACGGAAGTTAAACGGCGAAAGCGGTATTAGCCGGGTTCTTGAAACAAACAGTTACAGGGAAATCAGAATCAGCCATGCCCCCTGGGCTGCCGACGGCTTTCATTACTGGTATTCCGACCGCATGATGATCGGTTCATTTCCCGTCTATGAAGGTGGCTTCAGTCTGTTTATGGTGCTGGAAAGAGCCGATATACACATGATTCTCGGTGATCCGGAGAGTAACTACCTGGAAACCTGTTTCCCCGAAATAACCAGCCTTGTTCCGGACGCGAGAAGGCGCTTCCATGAGGCCGCTGACGGTATATTGGGATCTGTCACCTGCGAACAATGGCATGCTGGCAACCACACAGTCATCCTGGGCGATGCTGCCCACGGAATTCTGCCGTTTATGGGCCAGGGACTCAATACAGGCCTGGAAGACTTGTATGTATTAAACGATTTTATGTCTGAAAAAGGACTGAAATCGGGAAAACACTTGTCAGAGTTCGCAGCACTCCGCCGTCCGCAGGCAGATGCTATCCGGGATATATCCATGGAACAATTCCGGTATCTGACCGGGAAAATGAGTAACGAGGAGCGACTGGTCCGAAAAGAAGTGGACAAGCATCTGGAGACAAACAATCTGCCCGGAGTTTATGCCTCCTGCGCTTTCACAACGGAACCATTCGCAGATATCTCCAAACGGTTCCGGCAACTGGCAGATAGATACAAACCGCAGGAATAGAGAGCTGTCCTGACCTGTATTCCACCGACTTGGAAAAGTTAGTCCCAGCCCTTACCTTTGTCTTCGCACGTACGCGTGCGCCCTCACGGGTCACAGCTGATTTTCAACAAGACAACATGGCTAAATACGCACTCAACATCAACGGCAAAAAAGTACAACTGGAAGCGGAACCCGATACTCCGATGTTGTGGGTCATCCGCGACATGGTCGGTCTGAAGGGTACCAAATACGGCTGTGGCATGGCACTCTGTGGTGCCTGCACCATCCACGTGAACGGACAACCCGTACGTTCCTGCTCCACCACCATTGATTCCATCAAAAAGAACGACCAGATTACCACCATCGAAGGAATTTCGGACAATCTGGACCATATCGTCCAGCAGGCATGGATAGAAGAACAGGTGCCCCAGTGCGGGTACTGCCAGTCGGGCCAGATTATGTCGGCAGTCGCTCTCCTGAAGGCTATTCCCAACCCGACCGATGATGATATAGACACCTATATGACGGGTAATATTTGCCGGTGCGGCACCTATAACCGTATCCGGAAGGCTATACACCGGGCTGCCGCCATGCAAAAAGGAAAATAACTCTGTAACCCGCACTATCCAGAACATGAATAATACCGGAAATATCAACGTCAACCGCCGCAACTTCCTGCGATATACAGGCCTGACAGGTGCAGCACTCATATTAGGCATTTCCAAAAGCAATGCTTCAGGTGCAGCCGTAGTGAGCAACCTGAGCCATGCAGAGGAGAGCTACAACCTCAGTCCGTTCATCATCATTGAAAAATCGGGGAAAATAACCATTTTCAATACCAAACCCGAAATGGGTCAGGGCACCTTCCAGTCTATCCCGGCTCTGATTGCCGAAGAACTGGAACTCGCTCCCGGCCAGTTTACCGTGGTACAAACCGGCGGCGAAAAAAAGTTCGGCGACGGGCAGGCGGCCGGTGGCAGCTATTCGGTCAGGTCGAGTTACGAAATGATGCGCAAGGTAGGTGCCTCCGCGCGCGAGATGCTCATCTCGGCAGCATCCAGACAGTGGAACGTGCCCGTGTCGGAATGTTACGCCGAATTCGCAAGGGTTTTCCACAAACCTTCCGGACGAAGCCTGGGATACGGAGAACTGGTGGAAACGGCCTCTGCGCTGGAAGCACCGGAGAACCCGCAGCTCAAGGATCCGAAGACATTCAGGATGCTCGGAAAATCATCCCGACGCCCGGATGTACCACTGAAAGTGTCCGGACAAGCCGTTTTCGGTATTGACGTGGAAGTTCCCGGTATGGTGTATGCCTCGGTGGAACGCTGTCACGTCTTCGGAGCCGCGCTGACCGATTTTGATGCTTCCCACGCCCTGAAAGTGACTGGTGTTGAACAGGTTGTGCCCGTAGAACGCGTCTTCGGAAACTACAAAACAACCGGTGTAGCCGTGGTGGCTGCCAGCTACTGGGCAGCGCTGAAGGGCCGTAAGGCGCTAAAGGTAAAGTGGGACTACCGCGGGAACGATCAATTCAACTCCACCGACTACAGTCAGTACCTGCGAGATCTGGCACAGCAGGAAGGAATCACTGATGTCAGCACAGGCGACTTCGACACTGCCTTTGCCAGCGGGCAAAACAAGGTTGAAGCGTTCTATGAAACACCGTTCGTGGCTCATGCCACCATGGAACCCATGAACTGCACGGCCCACTGGAAAGAGGGTAACAAACTCGAAATATGGGCATCCACTCAGGTGCCGTCAGACATAATCAACGAAATACCCGCCATGTTCGGGCTCAGCGCCGATGATGTCACGCTGCACACCTGTTTCAACGGCGGCGGTTTCGGCAGAAGGCTGGCTCTTGACTTCGTCATCGAGGCCGTCAACCTGTCAAAGACAATCAAAAAGCCTGTCAAACTCATCTGGACGAGGGAGGATGACATGCAGATGGGCCCATACCGGCCACCAACCTTCTCGGCACTGAAGGGTGCACTCTCGCCCGATGGCAGGCTCACGGCTTTCCAGCACAAGGTGATTGCGCCCACCATCCTGTCGTTCCTGATGCCGCAGCAGGATAAAACCAAAGTGGATGAAACCATGGTGGAGGGCATCAGCCGTCAGTCGTACGAGATACCCAACATGAAAAACAGCTTTGTGTATGCCGATTGTCCGGCGCCCTTGCTCTGGTGGCGGTCTGTTACCAGCTCCACCCTCGCGTTCGCGCACGAGTGTTTCCTCGACGAAATGGCGCACAAGGCCGGAAAGGATCCGCTTAACTTCCGGATGGAGATGCTGACGAAGCAATCGGACACCAAACGCGTTCTGCAGAAACTCCGGGAAGTATCCAACTGGGATGCCCCTCTGCCCGAAGGAAAGGGCCGCGGAATCGCCCAGTGGGATTTTTTCGCCGGACTGGCCGGCGAGGTGGTGGAAGTAACCAGGCTGTCTGACAATTCGGTGAAAATTGACAAGGTATATGTGGTAATAGACCTTGGCACCGTGGTTAATCCGGACAATGTGAAAGCACAGATGGAGGGTGCGGTGATAATGGGTATCACAGCTGCCGTGAAAAAAGGAATCACATTTGCCGGTGGTAAAACCGAACAGAGTAACTTTCACGACAGCCCGGTACTGAGAATCACCGAGTCGCCGGAAGTAGTGGTCCACATACTGGCTGAAGGAGGAAGTACCATCAAGGGGGTGGGAGAACCGGGGCTACCGCCCGTAGCGCCCGCACTGGCCAACGCGATATTCGATGCGACAGGCATCAGGCTGCGGAGAATGCCGTTTGACCTGGATGATTTGAAGGGGTGAGAACCATAATTTCACAAACAGTCAAACGATTATAATGGTCCGGACAGGAACAAACGCTGTACTGATTTCTCTATTCTGGATACTGAGCATCAGTTCGCAGGCACAAAACTGCACTTACAAGTTATTCCTGTATGATTCTTACGGCGATGGCTGGCAGGGCGGGAGACTGGAGGTGATCATCAACAATACCAGCACAGGCATCTACAGTGCAATCAACCACGGCAATACCGTTGATATTTCTGTCAGCCAGGGTGACAGTCTTGAGTTGATTTACACTCCCGGTGACTACGAAAACGAAAATTCATACAAACTCTTCGACGCTTCCTGGAATCTCATCCATGCAGCCGGCCCCAATCCGTCAACCGGAGCCGTATTTTCCACCACAGGAGACTGTATGGCCCCCGTTTTGCCAGGGGGATATCCTTGCACCTCCATTCCCATTGACACCGGCCAGTGTATTTTTGCCAACAATACCGGAGTGCAGTCTTCGGGACTGAATCCGGGGTGTGCCATTTACCAGGGCTCCGATTTATGGTTCTCCGTGGTGGTACCGGCAAGCGGAAACCTCATTTTTGAGACTGATTCAGGAAATATCAATGATACAGGCCTTGGCATCTGGAGCGGCAACAGTTGCGACAGCCTGGCACCATTGACCTGCGACGACGATCTGGGCGCGGGTTATTATTCGCGCGTCACGCTGGAGCGGATGACGCCCGGACAGACCCTCTACATACAGGTTTTTGGTTATTCCGGCGCACAGGGATCCTTCCAGCTCTGCGTAAACGAGTATATCCCGGTGAAACTGGTGAGTTCCGAACTGCCCATCGTGACGATCAATACCCTCGGGAAACAGATTGTACCTGAAACAAAAGTGGATTGCCAGATGGAAATCAGGTACAAAGGACCCGGCAATCTCACCTTTTTGTCCGACACACCGGACATCTACAACGGCAATGCAGGAATTGAAATAAGAGGAGCTACCTCCTCGGGATTCCCGCAAAAACCATTCAACATTGAAACAAGAACCGCAACGGGACAGAACAACAATGTCTCCATACTCGGTATGCCCGAGGAAAATGACTGGGTACTGATTTCCAACTATGGCGACCGGTCCCTCCTGCGCAATACCCTTGCCGCCAGGCTTTTCGGAGAGATGGGACATTACAGCACCCGTTTTGCACTCTGTGAAGTACTGATTGACAGTTCCTATCAGGGAATATACCTTTGGGGAGAAAAAATAAAGCGCGACAAAAACAGGGTTAATATTGCCAGCCTGACCGCAGCAGACACACTCGGAGACGATCTGACAGGCGGATACATCCTCCAGCAGAATTTATGGGATGAAAACAACAGCTTCCAGTCGGCCTACTCGCCGGTCAATCACCCGGAGCTGGATATATATTACCTCTATGAGTATCCGGCACCCGATGTCATCCATCCCCTGCAGAAAAAATACATCGCTTCCTTCATTGACAGTCTGGAAACAGCCCTTTACAGCGTGCAATTCGCAGATCCCGCGACTGGTTACCGGAAATACCTGGATACCAGATCTTTCATTGATTACTTTCTGCTTGGCGAGTTATCGAGAAGCGTGGACGCATTCAAAAAGAGCATATTCTACCACAAGGACAAAAATTCCAAAGGCGGCAAACTGAAAGCAGGCCCGGCCTGGGATTTTGACTGGGCATGGAAAAACATTTGGGGTTGTTCCTCCTTTGAAGCCCTGGACGGCTCCGGTTGGGCCCACGAAATTAACGACTGCGGGCAGCAGGATGTGGGCTCGAACGGCTGGTATATCCGCATGTTGCAGGACAGTACCTTCAGAGACGAGCTCCGGTGCACATACGAGGGGTACAGGCAGACGATTTTCGATACAACACACCTCTTTTCCTATATAGACAGCATGGGATTACTGGTGCAGAATGCACAACAGAGGCACTACTACAAATGGCCGATTCTGGGACAGGTTGTGGTTGCGCCGGAGGTAGGAGCCGTTGCGACTACTTACTACGGGGAACTCGACACCCTGAAAGGCTGGATAACCCGCCGTCTGCATTGGCTGGATGACAACATCCCCGGCCTGTGCAAAACTTCCGGCACAGCAACGCCCGGCATATCTGGTAACTTGCGATGCTACCCCAATCCTGCCGGAGACTACTTCATCACAGACTATTACCTTCCGGAAACCACCACCGTATCCATACGGCTGTACGGGCCACTGGGTACCGAAGTTTTTACAGCAGCCCGAGAGTTGCAGGATGCAGGACAGCATTCGCTCCGGATCAGTACAGGCGGTCTTCCACCAGGAGTGTACCTGCTGCGATTTGAAAGCGGGTCGGGAGTAGCCTTCAGGAAAGTGGTTGTAGAGAGGTAGAGATAGCGGAGACAGTTCGGAATCCTGGCGTCAGGTGAAAAATTGTACCTTCCCGGAAAAGTGGACTTCGCCGTTGTAAAACTGGTCGTTGATCTTCTCTCGACGGGACATTAACTTTCGGGATCGAATACGAATACACCTGCGAACGTAAATCTGAGTGCAGACGAATTCTGCGACAAGACACCATCAAATGGTATCGGAAGTACGCGTTGGTTCATCTTCAGCTACGGGTATGTTACTGTAAAGCACTTCATGCTTTGCCATAATGTTGTGATGAAAACTTTCCGGGAGCCTTGCCCAGTCGAAGAGTTCTACTATAATGGGTATCGTACTGCGCTGTATTTTATCTTTCAGCAGTAAAAATACATCAATGGGTAGTTTTCGCAAGTCCGGCGTCCTGATTACCAGATCCAGATCACTTCCTTCGTGGGCATCGCCGTTTACGCGGCTGCCATACGCCCACACTTCAAATGATGTGTCAACCCCGGAGAAAATAGTGATCAATTTTTCTCTGTCTTTATCCCTGAGGAGCATGGTTTTGTTGATTTATAGCCTCGGAAAACTGGCGGGCATCCAGCATAAAACGCGGTATTGAAACAAGCATTTCCTCTGCAAGGTTTACACCGTAATCGTGAGCAGTATTATTTCGGTTTTCACGATATTCCAGGAAGCGTTCGCACAGCTCGCTGGAAATAATACTTCTTAATACTGCCTGCCTGAACACATCATTGAAATACAGCTTGTCCACTGCATTTGAAGAATGAAAGTACGGCTTTAATGCCTTTCGAAGCAATTTTCCGCTTTGTTCCAGTATGATTTCAAACTCTTTTATGCAGGCCGAACGATACATATCGTAATCAATCAATTCCCGATCTGCTTTCAACAACAAACCGTATGCCTTTTCAAGCGTATCAATGCAGCGATCGTAGTATGCAGTTTCTATCTTCATCGGCCATGTTGTATGAATCAACCTGCTCAGTACCGGACTGAATGAAATTGACCCACAGTACACTACAAAGGTAATAGCATACACGATTTAAAACAAGTCGGGGTTTATTTTACATGGGCAAGCAGCCAGAATACGACGGGATACAGGGATACAAGTTCGCCACTCTACTTCACCTCTACCCCGCCGAACACAGCACTGCCGTGGATACGAAGCACTTTATCTGCTTCACCGGTAGCGAATGGCCGGCGGTCGGACACGCCGCCGAGCACAGCCGTGATGTCATTTTGTACCCGCCAGTTACCGGGAACTATAATTTCAACGCCACCAAAGACCGAGTTGACCTCCAGCGATACCACGCCATGCAGGTCGGCCTGCGAGAGGTCCACTTTGGCACCACCAAAGAAACAATTGACTTCTCCGCCTTCAAAATGGCTGGACACCACCCTCTTTCTGGCGCCGCCGAACATGGCATTCACACTCAGGCGGTCGGGGGTACTTTCATCAACACCCAGGTGTACACCTCCGCGCGCATGCAGGTGCGCGTTGCGTCGCCGCCACGGCTGCAGCAGCATCATGAGTCCTGCGACGATAATAGCCAGCGGCCATATAATATGCCTGATGTGCAGATCCGGATTGGCGTCTTCGATGAGCAACAACGTGCCGAGCGCCAGCAGAATGGGTCCGCCGGGCTTTTGCACGCCATTTTTACCGATCAGATACAGTCCAACCAGTATCAGGATACTGTGAAGTCCGAAAAACCATTCGGGCATCTGAACGCCGGCGGATTTGGCCAGCCACACACTGCCGGCAAAAACCAGCAGCAAACCGCCGACAATCCGTCCGCGGTTGTTTCGTTTTTCAAATTCGCGGTAAGAGCGGTGAGGGTTGCTGAATGAGGATTCCATCGAGGCGATTTTTCGCGCAAAGGTAGGGGGAATAGCGCCATTACACATATCTGATGTCATGGCTGGCAGTGATATAACGCATTAAAGGTGTTTAAGGATGTTCCAGAACCAGTTTCTCACATAAAAAAATAGAAAAAGACCACAAGCTGGTGTTTTTGCAAACCTTCATACCTGGCAATCTGGCAGCCGGTGCTATCGTAGATGCGGTTAGCGTCAATACGGCCGGTCAGTCGGCCGGAGCCGTCATAGAGTCGCTCGCCATCCACCCGGCCCACAGATTTACCTGCGGCGTCATAAACACGCGTTCCTTCGATACGCCCGATCTGGCGGCCGGAGCCGTCGTAAATCCGGTTTTTATCATTCCGTCCGATGAACCTGCCGGCGGCGGCGTAAAAACGGTCGCCGTCTGCCCTGCCCGTCAGGTGACCGGCACTGTCGTAGAGTCTTTGCGCGCTGGTGGAGGTGGAAAAGAGGAGCAGGGCAAGGAAAAGGAGGTATTGCATGGCGGGGGGCTGCAGGTTTGTGGGATAAAGATACTCCCCTTTTTGAGACAGGTAACTCCCGACAAATACCATCTTGTTATTCCGGTTCCTTTTCGGGAGCATTCCCGGAGGCCTGTTTTCTGATGGTCTTTCATATCTCGGGATGCGCCCGCAGTGCTACGTTTTGTTTAACCGCAGAGTAGCGCAAAGTATTTTTCTCTGCGTAACTCTGCGCCGTACTCGGCGTAACTCTGCGGTTAAACAAACACATGGTTCACAGCCTACAAAACCATTTACGGCAGAAGCGCCCCCTGAATTGGTTCGTACCTTATGAAAATCTGATATAACTGCCTTATCTTTATGTCGGCAAGCAGCTAAGATTAACAGAACCCTGATATCATATTGCGGATAAACATACCTGAACATTTTTAAAATAATGCCTGACTATGACAAAGCGAAAATGGTTATATGTGATTGTTTTTATTCTATTGAGTATTCCTGTGGGAGGATATCTGTTTCTTTTACTACTAAGAAGCGCCTCGCACGTCAATATTGACAAAAACAAGTTCCCTGTAAGTGGAATAGACATCTCCGAACATACAGGGAAGGTTGATTTCGGCCAGCTGAAGACGCTGGGTATAGACTTTGTTTATATCAAGGCAACAGAAGGCGTCACCTATACAGACAAAAGATTTGAGATCAACAGTAAAGGTGTGAAACAGTCCGAATTGCCGTACGGTTTCTATCATTTTTTCAGATTCAGGAAATCCGGTAAGGAACAGGCCAACAACTTTTTGAATAAAATCAGACAGAATCCGGGAAAGCTGCCTCCGGTAATTGATGTCGAGGAATGGGGTAACCAGTCATCAGGTAAAAATACCGAAAACCTGAGAGCCGAAATTCGGGCATTCATAGACATCGTCGGTAAAAAACTGGGTACTGACATCATGATCTATACCAACCCGAGTACCTATCACCGGCTCATTGAAGGTCATTTTGACAATAAAATATGGATATGCGCCTTTACGGATGAGCCAGATAAAAAAATCAACTGGCAGTTCTGGCAACACAGCCACTATGGTACCATCAAAGGCGTTGAAGGCAATGTTGATCTGAATACGTTTAAGGGAAACCGGAGTGACTGGGTGTCTTTTCTCAAATCGAAGCGGTGACAACGGGCTTCCACAGTTAAATCACTCAGATAATTAAATAGCTTCTACCATCACGGCCCCTCAAAAATTCGGCTTGGGCCCGTCCACCTTTGCGCCGTGGCTTTCGAACATTTCCTTCCAGAGTGTACCGGCATACCTCACCTTGTCCTGGGTTTTGGTATTGGTAGCGGTCACAATATGAACCTCTACGCCGGACAAATCGGGCAGCTCAATTTTGAAGCGTTTTTTCAGCCTTGCCTCAAAATCTGCAGAGGAAAGTGTATCCTGTCTATAAAGATCTGTGGCGGTATCTTCGGTATGTTCCAGCATATCGGAATAGATGATGACCTTGGTATGTCCGCCCGGTCCGTCATCAAATTTATTGACGAGGCTGTTGAGCTCCTTGCAGATAGGCTCGTAAAGACAGGTATTTTTGAAACCGGAAACAGTACTGTCCAGGGCTATCTCGGAAGAGTAATTCTTGGTACTGTGCAGAAATTTGGTGTAGTCTTTGGGAAGAATATCCGCAGACGTTATACCTGGAGGGAGCGGCTGGTAGGAACTTTCGAGCAATGGTCTGTTCTGGCAGTTGTCAATCACACGCACAATCCTCATGTATCCTCCTTCACATTGCCGGCAAGGGAACATTCTCTTCGAAACCTTCGAAATGGCATTTCCTACATCGCCCTTTACACTGTGAAA
>JBEGNB010000097.1:0-7742 GCA_041182785.1 Bacteroidota bacterium | reverse complement strand
ACTTTTGAGGTGCGCTTCCAGCCATTGGCGGCATATACATCCATCAGCGCTTTCACATTTGTGGCAAGTGCCGAACCCGGATATTTCTGAAGGATCAGGTTCCAGTTGTTTTTGAACTCGTCGCGGGCAGCCTTTGTCTCGAAATCGTAGGCAGGTGTATTGTCGGAGCCGTTCAGCAATACGAGTGTGAGCCAGCGCTCATTTTCATTAGTCTCCACCGAACCAACGAAATACGGGTTCTGGTCGTTGAATTTCTCCCAGAAAATAGCTCGCTCGGCCAGCTTGTCGAGCCCGATGGTGATTCCTCCGTCTTCGAATCCGTTCTCGCGGCGTTCGGCTACGTTTTCCATCAGGTAGTTTTTCATGGGCGGGGTGACCTTGTTTTCAAAAAAATCAGCCAGTTTGACCCAGTCAACAATGGGAAACACCATTCCTTCACCGGTAGCAAGCATAAACCCGTTTTCGGCCATCTTTTTTGTGACCGGGTACTTGCTCATGTTGAAACGATTCTCATAAATATCGCTGATATCCTGTTCGCTCCACGCTGTTGTACCGAGCATCTCGTACAGGTTTCCTTCTGTTTCCATTCTGAAAAGGAAGCGCTCCAGCAACAGAAAGGCAGCATCGGCCAGCGATCCGCTGGCACCTGAAAAGTTGCTGCTGACGTATGCGGTGGCCTTCGATCCGTTTTCCAGCTGCTTTACATCCAGAGTACTCAGGTATTTTGAGAGCGAACGAACCCGCTCCAGATCGGGTTTGATATTGGTCGGACCGGCATACACCGGTTTAAGGGCTCCTCCGTATGCCCACCCGGAGGCAGCGGATCCCGTAGTGGTTACTACCTTTATGTAAGGTTCGAAATAGGGTATTCCGCGCAGTGTGGCTTCTTCTTTATTGGAAGACGCCTCTCCGGTTCCTTCCACCAGATCTCCGGCGGCGAACTGGGCAACCACTTTGGCTGTTTTGGACGGTTGTTCACGCAAATTCAGCTTGTCAACCTCAACCGCATAAATATATACCTGCGGGGGAACCGATTCGGGAACACTGGCTGTCTGCTGAGCAGAAGTTGCCATTTCCTGAGGCGTAATCTGGCTGTTCTCAGAGGAAGACCCGCAGGAAGCAAAAAAGCAGCCTGTACAAATTAGCAAGAGGTTGAATGTTGTTTTCATGGCTGTCTGATCCGGAATTGTCAGTTTCGGAAAAATAGTGTGAAGGCAAGGTATGGAGCAGCAGACAATACAGCTGTGAGTACCAGTGCCACAGAAACTGTCAGGCGGATCCCGCCCGGCAGTACCACTGCTGCATCGCTTTCATTGCCTTTGTGGAAATAAGCAGCAATGATGACCTTGAAATAGTAATAAATGGAAATGGCCGAGTTGATCACTGCCAGTACTACCAGAGCGGGGTATTTTTCAAATACTGCCGTGAAAAGGAAGTATTTACCGAAAAATCCCGGAAAGGGCGGAACACCTGCCAGTGAAAGTACTGAAATAGCCAGTACCAGCGCAAGGAAGGGGTGCGATTTGCCCAGTCCGTTGAAAGCTGCAAAAGTCTCGTCTTCCTTCTGCTCGGAAACCACAATGTAAACGGCAAACGCACAAATGGTAGCAATGGAATAGGAAAGGAGGTAAAACATCAGTGCGCGGTCGGCACTGGTATTTTCAACAGACAGTATGGCGAGCAACAGGTAACCGGCATGCGCAATGGACGAATAGGCCATCATACGCTTGAAGTTATCCTGAAACAGGGCGGTCGTATTGGCCAGGGTCATGGTCAGACCGGCGATGATGGAGACGGGGAGTGTCCAGACTGAGGCTGCCGGCGCAAAAGCGGTAGCAAACAGGGTGAAGAAGGCGGCAAAGCCGGCTGTTTTTACCACTGTGGCCATAAAGGCCGTAATCAGGTTCGGACTGCCGGTATAAACATCGGGAGCCCAGAAATGGAACGGGGCTGCCGACACCTTGAAACTCAGTCCGACTACTATCAGCAGGATGCCTACCTTCAGCATGCCGGAGGTGGATGCGCTCTGTGCCGCCGCTGCTCCAATCGCCGACAAGTCGAAAGAAGCCGTTGAACCATACACCAGCGCTATTCCGAAAAGCAGGATGCCGGTAGCAAAAGAACCCATCAGGAAGTACTTAAGGGCTGCTTCGTTGCTGCGCAGATCGTCGCGGCGGCTGCCCGCCAGTACGTACAACGGAATACTCAATATCTCGATACCCAGAAACAGCATTACGAGATTGGTATAGGAGAACATGCACAGGGCTCCGCACAGACTGAAAAGTATGAGCCCGTAGTTATCGCCCAGTGTGGATGTAAGTGTCCGGAACCCCCAGCCCGACAGGCCCAGAATCAGGGCTGCCGAGAGTATTGCCACGGCTGAGAAGGCCATCGCATAGTCATTGAACACAAACATGGAGGCGTACATGTCGTCCCAGCCGCGAACAGGGCCGGCCACCACACTTGCCAGTGCAAGCAGACTGCCGATCAGGGAGATAGTTTGCACACTTTTACGATTCTTCGATAGCCCGGCGAACAGGGCAGCAAGGGCGGTAAAGAAGAGTATGAGTAAAGCGGTCATATTTTTTTATTGAAAGGGTCAACAAATTCCGGTGCTCAGCATCAGAGCTGTACAGCACCCAGAATCCGGTTAACAGTACTGTCGGTCAGGTTCAAAATGAATCCGGGGAAGAAACCCAGGACGATTACCAGCAGGGAAATCGCTCCCAGCATGATGCGTTCCTGTGTATTCAGATCGGCGAAGCCGGCGGTCTGCTCACCGGGCTCGCCAAACATGGCAAGTCCGTAAGCGCGCAGCATATATACAGCTCCGAAGATAATGGTCAGTCCGGCAATCAGTCCGGCCCAGAAGTTGTAATTCCATACGCCGTTGAGCAGCAGGAACTCGCCCGGAAAGCCGTTGGTGAGCGGCACTGCCACCGAACCCAGCATGATAATCATGAAAAGAGTGGCAAAGACCGGTGCTGACCTGGCTATACCGCCCATATCATTCAGGGTGCGTGTTCCCAGTCGGCGCTCGAGGAGGTCGCTGATGTAAAACAGTCCGACCACGTTGATACCGTGGTTCAGCATTTGTATAAGGCTGCCTTGCAGACCGGCCTTGTTCCAGGCAAAGATGCCCGCAGCAATAAGTCCGACGTGTGCAATGGATGAGTAGGCAATCAGTCGCTTGAAATCGGTCTGTTTTACAGCGATGATACTGGCATAAACAATACCGATAATAGCCAGTGTGATGAAGGTGGGCGCGAGTGTGTGCGCGGCCTCGGGCGCGAGGGGCATCATCCAGCGGATAACACCGTAAGTACCCATCTTGAGCATAATACCGGAAAGGAGCATGGTACCGCCGGTGGGCGCTGCCACATACGTATCCGGCTGCCAGGTATGCAGCGGGAATACAGGCATTTTAACGGCAAATGCGATAAAAAAGCCCAGCATAACCCACAGTTCTGTGCCCGCAGGCAGTTGTACATTCACCAGTTCACTCCACGCAAATGAATGTCCTCCCGGCGTCTGCAGATAGACGTACAACAGGGAGAGCAGCATGAACAGGGAGCCAACGAAGGTGTATATGAAGAACTTCAGGGTGATTCGGATGCGATCCTGACCACCCCAGATGGCGCAGATGAAGTAAATCGGTATCAGCGCGAGCTCATAAAATATATAGAACAGCAGTCCGTCGGTTGCGAGGAAAACGCCGTTCAGCGCACCAATCATCAGGAGTATCAGTCCGTAGTAGCGCGGCTCATTCTCATAGTTGCGGCTCCAGCTTCCGTAAACAATCAGCGGGGAAACCAGGTTGGTCAGCAACAGCATGAGCAGCGTGATACCGTCCATACCCAGACTGAATGAAATACCCGCCTCGGGCAGCCAGGGAGCCTGAAAGGTGCAGTTCATACCCTGACTGTAGTCGCAGCCGAAGCAATAAACTGTGACTGCCAGATTGGCCAGCGTTGCCAGCAGTGCCAACTGACGTGTTGCTGCAGGGCGAGCCAGCAGTAACAGCGCAGAGGCAACGAAAGGAATCAGTATAAATGAGAGTGACATGCGTCAGTATTTCTTTTGATGGATGCTGATGGATTAGAGCCAGATAGTGAGCAGCAGTGCCGCCGCTCCTGCGACCATTCCCACCAGATAGTATTCAATATTGCCGTTCTGGACTTTCCGGAATTCGGCGCCCAGTCGCTGTACGCCAGCCCCTACCCCGTTCACAATTCCGTCAATAATCTGTATGTCAACGTAGTAGTGGAAAAACCTGGAGATTCGCTCGGTCGGACGCACAAAAAGGGCATCGTACAGTTCATCTACATAGAACTTGTTGGCAATCCAGCGGGTAAGACCGGTTTGTGCACTGTCTGCAACGGGCAGATTTGCCTTTTTGCTGTACAATATCCAGGTGACTGTCAGTACCACGAGTGCTACCGCTGTTGCTGTACCCATCAGCAGGGTTTCTGTATGGTGATCGAGGTGCAGCTCGGCTGTCGGTATTACCTGTGAAAGCCAGCCTGCCATCCACTGATGCCCGCCAAGGAAGTGCGGTACATTCAGGAAGCCACCGGCCACAGACAACACGGCCAGCACGATGAGAGGCAGTGTCATCACAGCCGGACTCTCGTGCAGGTGGTGTTCCTGTTCGTGTGTGCCGCGGAACTCGCCGAAGAAGGTTACATAGAGCAGGCGACCCATGTAGGTAGCCGTCAGCAGTGCACTGAAACTCGCTACGGCCCACCAGCCGAAGCCTCCGTGCGCGTACGTGTATGCGAGAATTTCGTCTTTGGAGAAGAAGCCCGACAACAGCGGGAAGCCGGAAATGGCGAAAGTACCGATAAGGAATACCCAGAATGTAATCGGCATGGCCTTGCGCAGTCCACCCATTTGACGGATATCCTGCTCGCCACCCATTCCGTGAATCACGCTGCCGGCAGCCAGGAAGAGGAGTGCCTTGAAAAATGCGTGCGTGGTTACGTGAAACATGGCGCTCGCATACGCGCCCATGCCCAGGGCTACGAACATGAGTCCGAGCTGGGAAACGGTGGAGTAAGCCAGTACTTTCTTGATATCGTTCTGCCGGAGGCCGATAACCGCCGCAAACAGGCTGGTGGCCATACCGATGATAGCCACAAAATGCATGGCGTCGGGCGACAGGGAATAAAGGGCGTTGGAGCGGGCTATCAGGTAAATACCGGCCGTTACCATGGTGGCGGCGTGGATAAGTGCAGAAACCGGCGTCGGACCAGCCATGGCATCGGGTAGCCAGGTGTACAACGGAATCTGTGCACTTTTACCCATGGCACCAATAAACAGCAGCAGACATATAGTAGTAACAACGCCTGCATCCAGCGACATCTCTCCAATGCGCGGAAAAACATCGGCGTAGGCAATGGAACCAAACTGCTGATAAATCATGAAAATACCGAGCAGCAGACCGAGGTCGCCCACCCTGTTCATGATGAATGCCTTGCGGGCAGCTTTTCCGTACTCGCGATTGGTGTACCAAAAGCCGATCAGAAGGTAAGAGCAAAGGCCCACACCCTCCCAGCCAAAGAACAACATCAGGAAGTTGTCGCCCATGATGAGCAGCAACATACTGAATATAAACAGATTCAGGTAGGCGAAGAACTTGTAGAAGCCCTCATCGTCGTGCATGTAACCCACACTGTAAACATGAATCAGGAATCCGACTCCGGTTACAATCAGCATCATCCAGACCGAGAGCTGGTCAACCAGGAAGCCAAAGTTGACACTCAGGCTGTCCACTGTGAAGAAATTGTACAGGGTGGACTGAATGGGTCCGGAGGCAGCCACCTGATTGAATGCGGCTATGCTGAGCAGGAAAGACGCCAGAAGCACCCCGGATCCGATGATTCCCACCGTGTTTTTGGAGAGATTTCTGCCAAAAAGTCCATTCACAGCAAAGCCAATGAGTGGCAGAAAAGGTATGAGTGGTATAAGTTGGTTCATGATTCTTCTCTTAGTTTTTCAGTTTATCCAGCAGGGATATATCGGTACTTTTGGTATTCCGGTAAATCATTACCAGGATACCGAGGCCGACTGCTGCTTCTGCCGCGGCCACGACCATAATGAAAAACACCATGATTTGTCCCTGTGCGTCCGACAGGTAGGTGGAGAATGCTGCGAGGAGGAGGTTGACTGCATTAAGCATCAGTTCCACGCACATAAGCACCACGATAGCGTTGCGGCGGGTCAGTACGCCGAATATACCGATAACAAACAGTACTGAACTGTACAGTACGTAGTGTTCGATCGGGATTTGCTGTATGGTTTCAAGCATTTTCTCTGAATTGAAATTGGATGAATGAAAAGCCGTGAAACGGTCAGAGTTTAATATCGCGCTTGCCCACCAGTACGGCACCCACCATGGCTGCCAGGAACAGAATGCCGGCAATCTCGAAGGGGACCACAAAATCGGTGAACAGTACCTTGCCCAGATTTTCCACCAGACCGACATCGGCCTTGTGGGCGCCCTGCGCCACAGCTGCGGAACTTCCCTTGAGCGCTCCGACCAGCACAACGAGCAGTGACCCGGCGGCTATGGCACCGGTTACTTTCCAGGCGTTGGACTTCTGAGGTTCAGTGGCATTGTTCAGGTTGAGCAGCATGAGTACAAACAGAAACAGTACCATGATGGCACCTGCATACACTATTATATGTACGATGGCAAGGAACTGCGCATTGAGGAGCACATATTGGCCTGCAATGGCAAAAAAGGTGGCAATCAGGTACAACACACTGTGAACCGGATTCCGGGAAAGAACCATGAGGAGCGCAGTTGCAACCGAGACAAGGGCAAGGGTCAGAAACAGGTATTGAGACATGACTTGTTACTTTTTCTGTAAACCGGACGAGCGGTTTCAGACAATTATTTTTTTTCAGTTACATGTTTCTGGCGTACTTTAACGTCAATCCTTTTTTCAGGTTCGACGCCTTCAACCAGCATATCTTTACCAAATACAAAGTTTTGCCGCACATAGTCGGTAGGGACAATGCGATCGGTAAGGAATATCGCCTCTTTCGGACAGGCTTCTTCACACAACCCGCAGAAGATACAGCGCAGCATATTGATCTCATATACTGCCGCGTACTTCTCTTCGCGGTACAGGTGCTCTTCCCCTTTCTCCCGCTCGGCAGCTGTCATGGTAATGGCTTCTGCCGGACAGGCCACAGCGCACAGACCACAGGCTGTACAGTTTTCGCGGCCCTGTTCATCGCGTTTCAGGACGTGCCATCCGCGGTAAACCGGCGCAAAGTCGCGCTTCACCTCCGGATACCGGAGTGTGGCCGTCTTGCCAAATACGTTGCGGAAAAAGTGCTTGAGCGTAGTCCACATCCCCTTCAGGATGGCGGGCAGGTAAATGCGTTCCATGAACGTCATTTCCTTATTGACAACCAATTTTGAACGATTGGATAGTGATTGCATAATTCGGTCAACTTGAATGTACAGTGAAATGACTCAGTTACTCAACCCAGCCAGAGAATTCCGGCGCCGGTCAGGAGCATGTTCAGGATGGAGAGTGGAATGAGTGATTTCCAGCCCAGGTGCATCAGCTGGTCGTAGCGGAAGCGCGGGAGCGTCCAGCGAATCCACATAAATACGAAAATGAAAAAGAAGGTCTTGGCAAAAATAACTACCGGGCCCATCAGTCCCCAGAGCCATGAAGGATCAATACCGGGGAAGTTGTAACCTCCAAAGTAAACGGTAGAAA
>JBEGNB010000096.1:0-6533 GCA_041182785.1 Bacteroidota bacterium | reverse complement strand
TTACACAGGTGCACTTTTTCGCGAATTTCTGGGAACAGTGAACGGTATTGTCTTTGCTTCCTGTATCCTGACAATCTGGTCTGTATTGCCCGTTTTGATAGCTGTCAGATTGTTCAACAGAAAAGATCTTTAATAGTGGAAGCCCTCTGCTTCCAGTTTTGTTTCCACGGATTCACCCTTTTCCAGCCTGAGCCACTCTCCGGCCTCTATCCCTTCATGCGGATTGGATCGCCACCGGTTGGTCCAGGGCTCCAGTGCGACGGCATAGGTGTCGCCCCACCAGGGCGCATCCTTCGAGCCATATCGCTCCATCCAGTACCACACGTGTTTGAATATGTTTCCATCCCACCGGACGGTGAACCCGGCCTTTTTTTGTTCGTTCACGATGGAGTACCAGGCTTTTTCGGTGAATCCTGACAAGTAGGCCAGATCGCTGTACGGGGGAGCGTTTTCCGGATCTATTCGCCCGGCATCATCGGGTGCTCCTGAAATATTGAACGCCTCCGGGAAGATTGTCTCCAAGCCGGGCATGAAGCGCCGGTTTTCCGGCATGAGCGGTTCTGCATAAAAGCCTGTTGCACTCGTGTGTATGCGCGCACCCTCGCGCAGGAAGGGCAGGCCAAACGCTATATGATGCCCCCATACCACGTCCAGGTGAGTAGCCGATTCATTCGTCAGTCGCTCATCAATGAAGAGTATGGACTTGTCAGCCTCCAGTGTCAGGGTTTTCTCGATGAGCAGCGGCATGCGCAGCGGACGAGTCCACAATTTCACAGATACCTTGTCCGGGCCACTTTCCAGAATGGCGTATTTCCACGGAGTGAGCGACACCTCGCCGTGCTGGCCAAGATGAGCTCCCCGGTAATTGAGCGCCGGGCTGTTCGGTAAAATTTCCTGCCAACCACCGTAGTAGTAGTCTTCAAACTGGTTGTTGGTGCCCCGCTGTTGAGAAAAATCCACATTGGGATTCAGGATTCCCTTGTTCAGGCGCAGCATATACTCCAGATCGAGCGGCTTGTAACGAAATTCAAAGATATCGCTGCCCCTCCCGGCCAGTATGCCGATTCGCAGGTAGTCATTCTCCATCCAGATCACCTGCATACCCCTGTAGGTCCAGTCGTCTGAAATGACACATTTTCCGGTTGGAAATGGAACTTGATTCATCATAACTGTGTTCTTTCCAGTGTTTGAAGTATCCCGCGCATGTACCCGAGCGCGAAGGCTTTTCCGGCATGCCACGGTGCGCCGCAGCTCATCTCCGGGGTATGGTCGGGGATAATCACGCCTTCGTAATTGTTTTTTTTCAGGATTTGCATGGCACGTACCATGTCAATATCTCCTTCATCTACGAATGCCTCGCGGTAACGGGGTACTTTCCCCACTACGTTCCTGAAGTGGATATATCCTATATGGCCCGCAGCCGAATGCCGGTCGAGCAGGTCGTACAAGTTTCCCTCTTTCATTTCCTGCAGGGTACCCATACAAAACTCAAATCCGTTAGCCGGACTGGCCGATACCGACAACAATTTCTCGTATTCTTCAAAGGAGTGAAACAAACGGGCTGTTCCGCGCAGTTCCGGTAGCGGCGGATCGTCGGGGTGTGCCACCATCTTTACCCCGCATTCTTCCGCCACGGGAAGTATTTCTCCCAGAAACCAGTGAAGTCGTTCCCACATTTCATCGCGGGAAACCGGGGCGCGATGCCCTTTCTCTGCTTCCTCGTTATAAGTCATGTTCCACACCATCCCGTTGGGAATGGGCATCTGAGGGTCAATTTCGGCCTCGTCAAATACTACCGACATGGCTCCGCCTCTGCCCTCCGGTCCGCTCGTCCAGCCCCACACGCCGGCCAGACTGAAGTAGTACCCCATCACCGGAATACCTGCTTTACCTATATTCCTGAGCATAAACTTCAGATCCTCCATTTGCCGGTGCTTTTTCGGACCGTCGAGCAGGATATCGTACCAGTGGGCCGGATCGAAGTTTTCGATGGCAGCCCAGGTGAGCCCGTGCGATTCCATCTGCTTCTTTATGGCCAGGAGTTCGTCCAGTTGCCACAGTTTTCCCTCCGTGCGGGTGACGCCCCAGCCGCCCAGATAGTTTTGGGTGAGACTCGGGTTGTCGCCCCCCTTCACATAATCAACCAGCTGAACCACAATGTGTGTGGCACCGCACTGCCGCGCAAAACGGAAGTTATTGTCGTTCAGCAGACTCTTGTATAAACCAAGTCCCAGATGTATCATTTCCCAAAGGTAGAAATTTATCGGTGAATTCTTTTCTCAGTGCAAAACTAAATTACCTTTACACTATGTATGAACAAAGTCGGAAAATGATGCAAAAATTTGCCCGTTCAATAGCTTTTCTGCTAATTTCGTCGTGTTTTGCTCTGGTTTCCTGTGAAGATGAAACCAGTGATTTCACCTCTGGCAGTTTTTATCCGGTTGATCCGTCACAAACCAATCCGGATACAACGAAAGATACCACGGTGGTGGTGCCCCCGGTTACCAACTGCTGGAAGTACCCCGTCTCTGTCTCGCTGGCTACCGATTTCAATCAGTTGTTTACGCGCTATTCCGGCTGGACGGGCGGCGACGCAACTTATTCCATCCTGCTGCCCGACGGCAGAACGCTCTGGCTCTTTGGTGACAGTTTCATCGGTACGGTTCGACCCGACCGCAGCAGACCGGGAGGTTCTTTTTACCGGAATGCAGCCATGGTGCAGGAAGGAAATGAATTCACCACGCTGCCCGTTAACGGTAATGCCTTCATCCGACCGCCCGATCCAGGCTGGTGGTACTGGCCCGGTCACGGTGTGGCCGATGGAGATACCCTGCGGGTGGTGATGTTTGGTATGAAATCCACCGGCACCGGCGCCTGGGATTTTGCCTACGGGAGTCTGGATGTGGCTACTTATCACCTTCCCGACCTGTCACTCATCTCCATCGAGCGGAAAAAGGCCAATCCGACTATCAACTTCGGGGCGGGAGTTATGACCACAGGCGATTACACCTATATATATGGTGCCGAAAAGGTCGGTTTCTCCAAGTACCTGCATGTCGCGCGCGTACAGGGGCGCAACCTGAACAGTCAGTGGGAATATTTTGACGGTACTGGATGGACAACCGATGAATCTGCCAGTACCCGACTTTTTTCCAGTGTTTCAGAGCAATTTGCCGTGTTTGAAGACGGAGGAAAGTTCTATCTGCTCACACAACATCATATCCTGGGCGGAGAAATATACCTCTACGATGCAGACAGCCCGACCGGAGCATTTAAAAATAAACGCACGGTGTACTGTACTCCCCAATCGCATCAGGGAGAGCTCTTCACCTACAATGCTTTTGTGCATCCTCAGTTTTCCGGTAACGGCGATATACTGGTTTCGTATAATGTGAACAGTGGCTCATTTGCCGATCTATTCCAGAATGCCGACACCTACCGACCTTATTTTGTCAGAATTAAAGGATGGAACTGATGATCAAATACTGTTTTCCAATATTCGCTGTTTTACTGGCAGCCTGCTCCCCCGGGAGGCTTCCCCTGAAAGAACCCGAGATTACGGTAGAACCGGCACCTGAATGGACAAACCTGTTTTACCGGCAGTCGGGCTGGTTCGGTGCCGATGGTATCTTTTCCATTCCGCTGAGCGGGGTGGAAAAACCAGGAAACGCAGGCAACCATGAAACCCTGCTGCTTTTCAGCGATACGTACATCGGAGAGGTGGAAAACGGAAAGCCCAAACCCGGAAACCACATGGTGAACAATACTGTTGCCATAGTGAAAGGGAACTCGGCACATTCCGACAGCATACAATTCTTCTATAAAAAATCCCCCGACGGTACTCCGGCCACGTTCTTCGTGCCCGAAAATACGCCCCCCGGTAAAAAGGAACATTTCTGGCTCGGCGACGGCTTTGTCAATCAGGAAAAGGATAATACGCTTTATATATTCGCCTACAACATCGAAGTCACCGGTACGGGTGTTTTTGATTTCAAAGAGCCCGGAGTTTCGCTCCTGGCAATTCCCGGGGCAAGTCAGCGCCCTCCGTTTGAGGGATACAGGCAGATCAGAACGCCCTTTCACATAAATACGGACGCTGCCGGGGAAGGCAATTTCGGCGCGGGTATTCTGGTGAACACCCGGAAGGCTGGAGCTGTACACCCCGATGGGTATGTGTACGCATATGCGTGTACAGGAAAGGATAAAAATCTGCTCGCTGCCCGTGTAAAGCCCCGCGACTTCGAAGATTTTACGCAATGGAATTTCTGGAACGGAAGTAAATGGGTACCCGAAATGAACGAGTCCAGACCAATCTGTAACGCTGTTTCCAACGAACTGAGTGTAACACCATTGCCCGATGGTCGTTATGCACTGATTTTTCAGGTAATGGGCCTGTCCGACAAAGTGGGCATGCGGATTGGCAACAGTCCGGTCGGGCCGTTCGGACCCATCCGTGAAATATGGAAGACACCTGAAATGGATGAGGGCTTGTTTTGTTATAATGCCAAGGCGCACCCCAACCTATCCAGACCCGGGGAGTTGCTGGTGAGCTATAATACCATCACGCTCGATTTCTGGAATGACATTCAGAAGAACGCCCACATATACAGACCACGTTTTGTGAAAATCAAATTCTGATTTGCTGGTGTATTATTTCTTTTGAATTACCTTGCTGCCAAATTATTGTCGCATGGTCAGACTCATTGTCACGTTAAACATATTGCTCGTTCTGGTTTCCTGCAATCAGCAGACAATTGCAACCGGGTTTAAACCTAATCCACAACAAGTTGCCGAGAGACCGGTCAAGACCCTGGATATCGGCGCGCAGGCCCCCGATTTCAAACTCCCCGGGGTTGACGGAAAATTCTATACACTGGCCGACTTCGCAGACGCAAAAGCGCTGGTTATCGTTTTTACCTGCAACCATTGTCCGACAGCCCAGGCTTACGAGGACAGAATCAAGTCGGTAGCAGCCGATTACCGCAGCAAAGGAGTCACACTCGTGGCTATCTCGCCAAACAGTCCGCTCGGGCTGCTTTATGAAGAACTGGGCTACACCGACCTCAACGATGATTATGAGGCCATGCAACGCCGTGCACAGGATAAACAGTTCGATTTTCCTTATCTGTATGATGGTGATACACAGGAAACATCCCTGCAGTATGGTCCGGTGGCTACTCCGCACGCTTTTCTGTTCGACGGAAATCGCAAACTGGTGTATCAGGGCCGCCTTGATGCCACGGAAAAGCCCGGTAAGGCCAATGCCGAAGACCTCAGAGCGGCACTCGATGCAGTACTCTCCGGTACGCCTGTTGCCAATCCGGTAACCAAGTCGTTTGGTTGCTCCACCAAGTGGGGCTGGAAACTCGAATACAAGGACAAAGCCGAACAGGAATGGAAATACAGGCCCGTTGCACTCGACAAAATTGATACAACCGGCATCAGAAAACTCGTGAAAAACGAGGACTCCGGTAAGCTCCGCCTGATAAATGTGTGGGCTACCTGGTGTGGCCCCTGTGTCATGGAGTTCCCCGACTTCATCGTGCTGCAGCGCATGTACGGAGCCCGCGACTTTGAGTTTGTCTCCGTTTCCGCCGACAAGCCCGACAAGGCAGCCAAAGCCCTGCTTTTTTTGCAGGAAAAGTATGCATACAACAAGAACTATATCTTCAATTCGGAAGACAAATATGCATTGATTGAAGCCATAGATCCGGAGTGGGAGGGTGCCTTGCCCTACAGCATGCTTGTTGAGCCGGGTGGAAAGGTGGTGTGGAAATGCATGGGAACTGTTGACTTCGCCGAACTGAAAAAGGTTATTGTTGACCATGAAATGATTGGCCGTTATTTCTAAAACTCGCATCTATGAAAAAAATAATATGCTTCTCCCTGCTGCTGCTCGCAGCTGCCGCCGTTTCTGCACAGAAAATCGGTGTGGGCGCAAAACCTGTGAAGGGCGCAAAAATGTATCTGGACGGCAGTGCAGAGATGCTGCATACGAACTGGACGTACTGGAATGGCCCTCGCCTGTCTGCCCAGCTACCGGTGAAATGGCCCGTTGTTTCTGATCCAGCCGGCAAAGGCTCAGCGGTTTCAAGCAATGATCCCGCTGGTGCAGGCGGCAAATACGGGGCTGCCGACCTTGTTACAAAAGACGAGTTCCGCGACTTCCGCGCACACGTTGAGTTCCTGATACAGAATCCGGGAGGAAATAGCGGTGTTTACCTGCAGAACCGCTTTGAAATTCAGGTGCTCGACGGCGATTCTACCGGCCATGGTATGGCTGCTGTCATCAATGAAAAAAGATCGGCTTACCATCCGTACAACGGTACCGGCAAATGGAATGCATACGACATCGTTTTCCGCGCTGCCCGTTTCAAGGATGGCGTAATGGTGGAAAAACCCATGGTTACGATGCATTTCAACGGAATAAAGGTGCATGTCAACCAGTCAATCAATCAGGTGTGGGGTGGTCCGTTTTCCGGTATTGATGGCGGAAACGACGATGGAAAAGGTATCACCGACAGGCCCGGCGG
>JBEGNB010000095.1:0-5449 GCA_041182785.1 Bacteroidota bacterium | reverse complement strand
ATCAGCGACTGTGGTCGTTTCCCGTCAATGCCGAAGATAACGGCAGACCAGAGTTTGAAAGTGTTTACGATGTAGGGTATCACTGCTGGATAAACGATACATCGGCAGCACTTTTTATTGTAGGCCATGAATCGGAGCCTCACCAGCTGGTAGTAAAAGGGCTGAACGAACAAGCCTCGAGGAAAATTGCCAATAAACCGGGAAGGTGTCTGCTGATGAAAAAAGACGGACAGCTTGCTTTTGTACAGAAGATAACCGAACAAATCTGGTACCTGAAGCAATGGTCGCCGGTTACCAACAATCAGGAAATAATCGTCAAAATGCCATCCGGCAGTGAGGATTTTGCCATCCTGCCGGACGGTTCATTCCTGACGGCTCAGGGGGCAACTCTGTACGTATATTCACCCGGCAGGGATACGGATTGGAAAGAGGCCGGGAATCTCGCACAGTATGGTGTAAAAAAAATTACCCGGGTGGCTGTCAGCCCGGGAGGCCGGGCAGCAGTCGTGGTCGAATAGCCCGCAAATCGGGCCCTTGCGAGTTACGATTTATTTCACCTCCTCATAAGTAACGGAATCTGATCCGGATTTAGCATCTTTGGCAGGCACGGCACATCCGCCCACTCCGCAGCAGCCAACATTAAACAGCGCCTGCAGCGCCAGAATACCGCCCATTCCCAGCAGAAGGGAATCACCAGTACGCCACGCCTCCGAAAGTGCGAATACAGCGATGCCGGCGCGGAATATGCGCGTGAAATGCCAGTTTGAAAATAACGTAGCTGAAACCCGGTTCATCATTTCCTGATGTTATAGTGAATTGAACGCTCAAAATTCGCTAACGCGCGGGCATATTCAGTGTGACGAATGTTACAAAGCAATCTTGATTATTCTATTCCCGCTTATATAGAAGCTTTCGGCGTACTTTTGCGGTCAAATCAACAGATATGTCCCTGAACACTTTCCAATCCCTGATATCAGCCGGAATTCCTGCGACACTTCCCGATACCACTCCCCTCGACCCGTCTGTCGCGCACGCACCCAGGCGCGTAATTGAAGGCGTTTTATCAGAAACAGATAGAACTATGGCCCTGAAGAATGCCCTTCGCTATTTCCCGGCCGAATGGCATTCGACTCTGGCACCTGAATTCGCTCAGGAACTCAAGAAGTACGGACGTATATATATGTACCGCTTCCGGCCGAAGTACCCCATGCATGCCCGCAGCATCGCTGAATACCCGGCAAAAACTCCACAGGCAGCAGCCATCATGCTGATGATACAGAACAATCTGGATCCAAAAGTCGCCAAGTATCCACACGAGCTGATTACCTACGGTGGCAACGGAGCTGTGTTTCAAAACTGGGCACAGTACCTGCTGACGATGAAATACCTGTCTGAAATGTCTGAAAACCAGACACTTGTACTCTATTCAGGACATCCAATGGGCTTATTCCCGAGCCATCCGGAAGCGCCAAGGGTAGTGGTAACCAATGGTATGATGATACCCAGCTATTCAAGTAAAAATGACTGGAACAGGTTCAATGCCATGGGCGTAACCCAGTATGGCCAAATGACAGCCGGGTCATTTATGTATATAGGACCGCAAGGCATTGTGCATGGCACGACCATCACACTGCTGAACGCCGGACGTAAAATGGGGCTCGGCGATAGTCTGGCAGGACGTGTTTTTGTTACTTCCGGACTGGGCGGCATGAGTGGTGCACAGGCGGTAGCGGCCGTTATCACGGGCTGCGTCGGCGTGATAGCCGAAATAGATTCCGATATGATCCGGCAAAGACTCACCGATGGCTACATCAAAGAGGAGAATGTGTACCGGGATGCCGGCCAACTGATACATGCCATAGAAACAGCCCGTGCAGCCCAAAAAGCCGTTGCGCTGGTTTACCACGGAAACATCGTTGAACTTTGGGAGCGTTTCGTAAGCGACAACATACAGATTGAACTTGGTTCGGATCAGACCAGCTGCCATAATATCAACGATCTGGGATATTGTCCGGCAGGATATACCTTTGAAGAAGCCCGTGAACTACTGAACAGTGACAAGAAAAAATTTCTGGAGGAGGTGGGATCTACCCTGCGAAGGCATGTGGAGGCTATCAATACCATGACGGCACGCGGCATGTATTTCTGGGATTACGGAAATGCATTTCTGAAGGAAGCCGGCGATGCAGGCGCTGATGTATTCCGGATACCCGGAGAGGTATATACACCAGGCAGCGACAGTCCCTTCAGGTATGCATCGTATGTGGAGGATATCATGGGGCCGCTTTGCTTTGACTACGGCTTCGGTCCGTTCCGCTGGGTTTGCTGCTCCGGCGATCCTGCCGATTTGCAGAAAACAGATCAGATTGCGGGCGATGTACTCGAACAAATGCTCAAAGAGGCTCCAGAGGAGATACGCGGACAAATAACCGACAATCTGAACTGGATTCGCAATGCACAGGTAAACCTGCCGGTAGTCGGGTCGCTTTCGAGGATACTGTACGCCGACTCGGAGGGCCGGATACGGATCAGCAAAGCTTTTAATGAAGCCATAAAATCAGGGCAACTGAAAGGCCCGGTAGTTCTCGGCCGCGATCACCATGACGTGAGTGGCACCGATTCGCCATACCGTGAAACAGCCAATATTTATGACGGATCCCGGTTTACGGCCGATATGGCTGTACACAACGTAATCGGAGATTCTTTCAGAGGCGCTACATGGGTAAGCCTTCACAATGGTGGCGGTGTTGGATGGGGTGAAGTAATCAACGGAGGATTCGGCATGGTTCTCGACGGTTCTGAAAGTGCTGATCGTCGTTTGCAGAGCATGCTTTTCTGGGATGTAAACAACGGTATTGCCAGGCGCGCGTGGGCGCGTAACCCGCACGCGCTGAGTACGATAAAGCGGGCGATGGAGCAGTATCCGGAACTCAGGGTTACCATTCCTGCACTGGCAGAAGACGAAATTGTTATTCAGGCCCTCAAGACAACCGAAAACCAGTAAAAAGACCCGGATGAAACTAAAAACAGGTGTTACCGACAATAAATATTCAGACAGCGTACGCCGCTTTTTTGAAAAATATAAAGTGGATACTGAGGTTGCTGCTTTGTCTGAAATACAGGATTACGCGGGAGCACTGCGCCGCGGCGACGTGCAGGCCGTCGCCATGCCACTCGATGAGACTCCATTCTTCGACCAGACTGACCTTGTTATCGCCGCTCTGAGCAACCGGAGTGCGCCGGGATATTTTCTGCTTGTCAGACGTGAAAGCTATGACCCCTCTCAGGTGCTAAAAATCAGGAAGGGTGGTATAATTTACACCGATTCTTTGCTTTTTACCGCACTTTTAAAGGAAATTCGACCCGACACAGAATGCTCAATGACAGAGTTGGGGTCCGATCTTAAACCCGATGCCTTCTGTGTACCTGAAAACAAGGTCTATGCTCTGACTGAAACTGCAGATTTTGAGAAAATAGTCCTGAATCCGTTTGAATTTCCACCTCGAGCAGGGTCGGGAGTGATGGCAATAGTCTGTATGCGGGATGATATGGAGACTCGTCGTCAGCTCAGGGAAGTACACCAAAGCGATATTTCAGTGTGTACCAATGTTGAGCGCAGTATCGTCAAAGGCAATGAGAAGTACCGGGAATATACGGGTGCCTATTGCGAAAGGGACAGCAACGGCTACTATCACGCATGTGCCGTTTTTGCTTCAGACACCGGGATACACAGGGCAAGAGCTTCATCCAGCACCCATGCAGGGTTGGCTGCCGAACTGGCAAAAAAGATTTACGGCTAGTTCTGATTGATAATTTTTTCCTGCTGGCTGATACCCTCCTGGTGAATAGCCTCCAGAAAAAGAGCGACAAATTCGTGGCTCAATTCACTCTTTTCGGCACGCTGGCGACAGGCCTCGGCGAGTGCGCGCCAGCGCTCGGGCTGATAGATGGCGATGTTTTTGTCTTTCTTGGCGTGTCCGATGTCGCGTACCAGTTTCATCCTGCGCGCAATCATCTGTATGATTTCTTCGTCCAGTTCATCAATCTGCCTGCGGAGTGAATCCATGGATGCCAGATAAGACGGGTCATCGGAACTGATTTGCCGCCTTTTCAGTGTAGAAATCATCTGCTCAAACTGAGATGGCGTGATCTGTTGAGCAGCATCACTCCAGGCATTATCGGGATCCGGGTGTACCTCCACCATCAGACCATCGAAGTGCAGATCATACGCTTTTTGTGCCGTTTCAGCCAGAATATCCCGTCTGCCGCAGATATGAGAAACATCACAGATAACCTGGAGATCCGGGAATTCCTGCATCAGATCAATTGCCATTTGCCAGCGGGGCAGATTCCTGTACTTGTAGTCACCATACGTTGAAAAACCGCGGTGTATAGCTGCAATTCTCCTTATTCCGGCCTTGTACAGGCGCTCAATAGCGCCAATCCAGAGTTTGTAATCCGGATTTACGGGATTTTTAACAATAACAGGGGTATCTGTACCTGCCAGCGCATCGGCGATTTCCTGTACAGAGAACGGGTTCACAGTAGTTCTGGCCCCAATCCACAATACATCAATATTATGATTCAGGCAATCGTGGACGTGCTGAGCGGTAGCCACTTCTGTTGTTACAGGCAGACCTGTTTCCTTTTTTACGCGTTCGAGCCACGAAAGACCCGAAACTCCAATACCCTCAAAAGCTCCCGGACGAGTACGAGGTTTCCATATACCCGCTCTGAAAAGAGAGATATTCTGCTCTTTTAAGGCAAGAGCAGCTGAAACAACTTGCTCTTCGGTTTCTGCCGAGCAAGGACCTGCTATCAGTACTGGCCTGCCATCAGACTCAAAAATAGGTTTAAACTGCATGTAGAACGCATTGTGGGGGCAAAGTTCGTTTAACCCGCCCGATAATTCAGGGTGTAGAAATCATTAAAACAGATGACAATAACCGATGGTTGCTATTTTTTTTTGAAAAACCCAATCAAGCGTATGTTCTGACTACTTTTGCGGCATTAATTTTCTGAAATATGGCAGCAAAAAGTAAAAAGACCTCTCAAGCTACCTCTGTTTCCGCCGCAGGCAGAAAGCCGGCTGTGGCAACTGTGACGCTCACCAACATTCTTACCGGCAACTTCTGGAAAGACAACTGGCTGCCGGCACTGTGCCTGATGGCCTTTTCTTTCGCCCTCTATGCCATTGGCATAAGTTATGGCTATGTGCTTGATGATGAACTTATTATCACCAAAAATACGTATGTTCAGGAAGGGTTTGCAGGCCTTCGAAAGATATTTGCTGCCGACAGCTTCATGGGCTACTTCAAGGAGCAGAAATTCCTGCTGGAAGGAGGCCGCTATCGTCCGCTGTCACTGGCTACCTTTGCCATAGAGGTGGGAATACTGGGACCGGGGCACACAACGGTAAGTCATGCAATAAATATCATACTGTATGGAC
>JBEGNB010000094.1:0-2885 GCA_041182785.1 Bacteroidota bacterium | reverse complement strand
TGCCGGATGCGCTACCTTCCTGATTTTTTCCTGATTATTGCCGGCTAACCAGCAGTCGGCCCATACGGGTTCCGGTTTCACTGGTGAGTAGCACAGCGTACATCCCCGGCGCAAGCGCACCCGCCTGCAAGGTTTCACGACCGGCTTCCACTGATTGATCAATCAGTATTCGACCTTCCATATCTACCACTCGCAGGATGCCGCGAGCCGGTATTTCAATCGTTACCGCCGCCGTAGCCGGACTGGGCGACACCTCCAACGATTCTGTCAGCACTTCCTCCTCTGTATCAACAGTGCCAATCTGCTGGAAACCCAGGAAAAAGAAGAGTGTACCCGTCATGGCAGGCACATAGCAGTCGCCATGGTCGCCCGTGGGCAACACATCCTGCGCCTGAAAATCCGGCGCTCCGATCGCTGTAAGTGCATCCCTGGCCACAATGCTGTTCCTGAAGGGCACCTGATCATCCGCCATACAATATAATATACGCATGGGTGCTTCCGGCAGCCAGTCGTTGTAGGTATCATTGTCGGCGAGCGCCAGATTGACCGGATGCTGCGGATTGGCAAGCACGGCATTTACATAGTCCGGCTGCATCATGCGATAGGGCCGACTGGCGCCCTCATTCGCAATCAGTGCATCTATCAGATCGTCATTCAGATCGGACAGGGTGATACTACCCTCATAGAATGACTGTATCAATGCTGCGTACGGCTCTTTGAACATCTCGTTTACCTGTGTGAAAAGATTTCCGTAAGCCGTCTGGTAGGAAAGCGCCGTATTGGGAATATACGCCGGATAGTAATACACCGTGTCGGTCAGAATCAGATCGCGCATAACGCCCGAAATACTGTACGGACCCGAAAGCGGTGCCGCAGCCGTCACCGTAAATTCATTCGAGGGATCTTTTTCTATGGCTCTGTGAAGCGCCATGGCACCGTGTCCACCCTGTGAATAACCGGTAATAAACAACTGTGCATTTACGGATACCTGTAGTTGCTGACAAAACTGCTCCCCTGCGCGAAGCATGTCCAGTGCTGCCCAGGCCTCACTGGCGGCGTGCACGTACGGGTGAAATCCTCTGGATGTGAGCCCAAGGCCGAGGTAATCGGGCAGGAAAGCCACATAACCAAGGCCGGCGAACAACAAACCGACCTGCCCCTCTCCCCCGTCGTAATTCAGCGAAGGCACTCCGGTTCTCGAACCGGCCGTACCGTGCTGATATACCAGTCGGGGATATTTCCGGTTGGGGTTGTCGGGAACAGCAATCAGCCCGGTGGCAGTATCCTGAACACCGTGTACATCATGCGTAGTGTAGGCGATACGGTAATATTTTGCCCCGTACTGGATAAATGGCAGATTGTTGAACTGACTCAGCACTTGTCCCTGCGTTTTTGAGCCCAGATAGGTTACAGATACCAGTTGCTGGCTACTGGCATTCCAGACAGAAACACACAGGAATAATGACAGCAGCAGGAAACGGACAGATTGCCGTGGAGATAGCCTGAGCCTGGTTACACTGCCATCAGGCAGACATACAAGATTTGACAAAATATTCATAAAGCAAATGCAAATTTTGGGGCAAGATACATATTAAAATAATAGACTGTATTTAGAGATTTACGCTACTGCTAACAGAACGCCTGATTTGTACCCGGCTTTTTGAGGTGGCAGGAGGCCGTTGACCAGGGTGTGTCTGAAAAATACTGGCGGTTTACTCCAATTTTTACCTGTTTTTACCTGTTTTTACCTGTTTTTACCTGTTTTTACCTGTTTTTACCAAAATACGCATTAAATTAGCCAATACCTTTGTGCTTCAGTTTTATATTTTTCCGGCATTGTCTTTACCGGGAAAATATTGTACCGGAGTGGGCATAACCTGAAACCACCACAAAAGAAGTAAGGCGCAAGCTGTAATGCGTTAACATCAGCCCAATCTCTCAAATAAAATATTTATGTCAAAAAAGATCGTCCTCCATTTGTTTGCATGTATTGTATTCATGCAATCCGCTTATTCCCAGGTTTATTTTCAACCTGGCACCCCGTATGTATATCGGTCATTGAGTCCTGCAGGCAACACTTCTGTGCTGACTTTGATTTTTGACACCAATGGCAATGCCACCATTTCGAAAAGCCTGGAAACAAGTCTTGAGACCGACCAGCAATCATTCTATGTAGTAGCTCCGATTGAAGAGGTATCTGCCTCAACATATTCTGATAACAATACAGGCACCGTACAAGTCAATGGTTCTACTTCAAAATACTGGTTGGTTTCATTTGAAAACCCGGCGAGCAATCCGCTTGATGACAATTCCGCCAATTTAGAGCTAATCGGTGGATCCCTGCTGATTAAGGCCAACAGTGTGACCATCCAGTAATCGTCATAAGCGCATGGAGGGGACTGGTGCCTGCGAAATACCAATCTCCTCCTTTTATATGTTTCGCTTCCAAAAAAACGATTTCTCAAAATAAATACTGGTAAAATCAAGACAAGATATCAGATGGCTGAAGAGTTCGGCTGGAGATCACCGAAGACGTTCAAGTCAAAACTCGAGCAACATGGTATTACTTTACCGGGTGGCTCCATAACGCCCGCCTGGCAAAAAGTGATTTATGAAAAACTGGGCTACCCCGATGGGGTGAACAAAGACGACCTGGAATGACTCCATTCTACGCAGCTCCGCTGGTTAATACCTCCCCGAGTTGTTCAAGCAGTCGCTTGACCGCCGGCAAACCACCGCGAAGTTCATCCTGTACCAGAATCAATTCCTTGTTGGTCTGTTTGAGTGATAATCCCATCACGCGGCCGTGTTTCTGCAGGAACGCCAGCAACAACTGAAATTGTGCCGTTTCAAAAAATGACGACTGCGGGTCACTGATGAAATAG
>JBEGNB010000093.1:0-16211 GCA_041182785.1 Bacteroidota bacterium | reverse complement strand
TTTTTGACCCGGTGAGAGAATTTTGAACAAGCTCTTAATCGTAGCGGCGCTTTGGTGCCTTGGCACCTTTTACTTTGAACTGGTTGCCATCGCGGTCGCCGTTGCCGGTTACAGCGCCTTTGCGCACCATGGCGCAACGAAAACCTACCGTTTTGTGCGACTTGGTTTCCAGCAACTGACGGCGGGCGCCAGGAGAGAGCCAAAAAGCGCGGTCGGCCCAAGAGCCGCCCTTGATGACGCGGGAGCTGTCGCTGATCAGCGTGCTCTTGCCGTAGAAGTACTCAACCTGAGACTCTTTGTCACCGTCGAGGAAGTCATATACTTCAGGACGCTTGTAGTTATCGCGCAGGGCGGTAGCTGTAGTGTCCATCAATTCATAAATCAGGTGACCGAGACTGTCTTTCATAACAGGGGCACCGGTTTCGGGATCAAGTTTCTTGGTAGTGAACTTGTTACCGCGATACGGGTTCAGGTCGTGCTGCTGATTGTCCACGAGATCCATGGAAGTCATCGGACGGAACAAGTCCATAGTCCATTCGCTCACGTTACCGGCCATGTTGTACAGACCGTAATCGTTGGGAAGGCCTGAGTGTACATCGGCAGTGTAGAACGCTTTATCGTTCAGAGCGCCGGCCATACCACCATAGTCACCACCGCTGCGCTTGAAGTTGGCGAGGATTTTACCCTGGTACTTGTTACGCTTCTGGAAACGAACAGTGTTGCCGTCCCATGGATACACACGGCGGTCGGTGATCAGCTCGTCTTTGGAGGCGGACTGATTGCCGAGCAGACCGAGGGCAGCGAACTCCCACTCAGCCTCCGTCGGGAGGCGGTAAGATGGCAGCAGGATACCGTCCTCGAGGCGTACACCGCGTTCGCCACCGGATTTGACATCGGTAAGCTTCTTGCGGTAAGTAGGCTCGTACTGACCCACGAGATAAGCTTCCGTGTCGAAGCTGTTTTCGTTTTTCTGGTCGGTAGTAGGCTCGATGATGCCGCGCTTGACGAGAATCATCTCGTTTACACGGTCGGTACGCCACTTGGCGTAGTCGTTGGCCTGATACCAGTTGACACCTACAACCGGGTAGTCGTAGTAGTCGGGTGTACGGAAGTACAACTCTACCATCGGGTCGTTATAGGAGAGCTCTTCACGCCATACGAGCGTATCGGGGAGGGCGCGTCTCCATACTTCCGGATAAGTTTCGCGGTAAACGCGATCCAGCCAGTAGAGATATTCCTGGTAATCAATGTTACGCACCTCGGTTTCATCCATGTAAAAGGATGCTACCGTAGTGCGGCGTGGCATGTTATTCCACTCGTAAGTGACATCCTGATCGGTCAGACCCATGGTAAAGGTACCGCCTTCAATCAGAACGAGGTTCGGACCGGTTGCCTGACCTTCGTAATCAGTTTTCTCGAAACCGCCCCACTTGGCGTCGTTGTATTGCCAACCAGTCGTGGAGGAGCTTTCGGATTTCTTCCCGCAACTTGCAAGCGTGAAAGCGAGCAAGGCAAAGCACAACCCTGGAATGAGTGTTCTCTTCATCTTGTATGAAACTACAGGTTTTAGAAATTGAGCGGCAAAAGTAGGAAAAGAAACCTTAAACAAACCCGGCCGCATTAATTTTAACGCAATTATTGAAACATTCTCGTGCAGTCGTTGATGTCAGGGCGCTTTTCTTTTTCAAAAATCATGCCCAGCGATAGTTCGTACGTGCCTCCGGCGTATCCTGCGAGCCCTGAAACGGTCATATCGTAGCTGACACCAACTTTAAAAATCCCTTGTCTGAACCCGGCGAGGAGAATAACGGCATCACGGTTGGTTATAGTATGCCTGAACCATACTCCGCCAAAAACTGATCCCGCGCTCGCGTACGCTCCCACATTGATTTGTCTGTGGGGGCCCTGGGTTACAAACAGGAAATTAGGTGATATGAACGAGGGGGGTCTGTTTTTATTGCCTGCTTTAACAACGAAATCTGTTCCTCCGTGCAAAGTATATCTGATTGGCACGCCTTCGAGCAAATTTTCGTTGAAACGGAGCAGATTTTCTCCCGGACTTGTGAGGTGATGCAGCGCCAGGCCGACATAAAATCTGCTATTGGAGAGCAGCATACCCGTAGAAATATCGGCAGTGGTGCGCGTGGTGACATCCGGCTGTATTTCCTCGGTATTGAGTGTAAATCCATTCACGGGGTCTATCTGGTCGAGGAAGGTGAGTTTCTGCCAGTCTATCCCCGACTGCCGCAGTCCGGCTTCCACGCCGAGGCGCACCGAAAGATCGTCGGTTATTTTGAGCCGGTAGGCGTACAGGGCCGACATACGGAATGTCTTGTATATGCCATTTCCGGCGTCGTCGGTTTCAGCCAGAAGCCCTACTCCGCTGTTCAGTTTTTCGATATGCTGATCGCAGGCCACGGTGTAGGTTCTGTAGGCATTATTGAAACCGGACCACTGATTCCGGTATGAGGTGCCTATTCTGGATGATCCGGTGGAGCCTGTGAAACCGGGGTTTATCTGCAGGGGCGTTGCATAAAACTGGGAGAATATCGGGTCCTGGGCAATTGCCAGAGAGCCGGTAAGCAACAGGACGGGTATCAGCAGCTTTTTCATGTTTTTTCATTTTCCGGGGATGACACTTCCCGGATGGTCGTTCATGTATTCAGAGTTTGACAAGTCTGAATGTTTTTCTGAAATTGTCGGCGGTAAAGGTCATAAAATAAACGCCGGAAACAATGTTCTGGTCTCCGATATTCACTTTTACTACATTCTTTCCGGGACTGGAGGCGTCTTTTCCTGTCCGGTTGAACCAGACAGCCTTCCCTGTGATATCGAACAAAGCAAGTGCCACATCTGTTCGCTCGGGTACGGAATATAATATGGTGAGCTCATCGGAAAATACAGTCGGAATGATCTCGGCACTGTATGAATCATCACCGGGTATGCTCACCGACGATGACACGGAGGTAAAATGGGCTATAATGGTATCGGAAGATGTGGGGTCCACACTGACGAACACTTTCGATGAATCCTGAAAAGTCAGGTGCCCTGCACTCCAGTGACTGAATCGGTACTGGGTGGTATCCCACACCGGACGGAGCTGCAGATCAATGTCTGCTCCGCCGAAATACTGTCCGTTTACAGGGAACTGGTCTGCACCATAATACATGGTATTGATCTGCATACCGGCGATGCCGGGCGGATCAGTGAGAATAGTAGTGGCATAGGGTCCCGTCATGGAGTAGCAGTCGTCCATGAGCGACGGGAGCAGATTACAGCGGACAGTGATGAAATCCCGGAGCTCCTGCAGGTTACTTTTCCATTCGTCGTAGGTTCCGTACCAGCGTTCGGCGTGGCGGGCCATTTCAGGGTCAATAATTGCCTCTATGGAATCGAGGTACGTCAGCATATTCTCGCAGCCGAAAACCGTTTGCATGAGATCTGCCTGACGCGCCAGGTAGTATTGTTTCACTTCGGGATTGGTACGCAGTTTGTTCAGCACCTGTATATGCTGTTCCGGGTCAGACCATGCGTTGAGCGATTCCGGGTTGCAGGGAAGCGCATCGGGCTGGGTACTGGGTACATTCGTATAGTTGATATAGTGATCGAAGGTAGCGTCGTTATCCCAGAGGATATAGCCCCATTTGCGGTGACCTCCGGCCGGATTCAGGCCGCGCCAGAGTCCGGTGTTCCAGTTCAGCCAGTCGGAACACACCGTGAAGGAATTGACGATTACATAATCCACCAGACTTTTGTAATCATATCTGTCGGTGACGTATTTGAACTTCACCGGATCGTTCATATTGTTGTTCAGGATATAGCTTCGCATACTGTTCCAGGCAGAAATAGCCTGCTGACCGCCGTATTCTGCCCAGGTATTGCCCCAGGTGAGCACATATTGGAGGTCGTACTTGCCCTGATCGTAGTAGTACTCGGTATAGTCGTGGTCGTCGGGGATTTCGCGCAGGTCGTAAACGCCCCAGTATTCTCCGTTCAGGTAAATGATACATTTTTCGGAGACGCGCATATCGAGGTTAAGTCCGCCACGCTTTGCCAGGTTGTGAATATAGGCATCGCGCACGTGCGCGCTGCCTTCGTTCTGGGGTTTGTGGGCGGCGGGATAGTTATCGTCGCCGGCGGCGCGCAGGATGATGCGCTGGAACTCATCGCGGTCGGTGAAAGAGAACAATTTTTCTCGGACGGCATAGTCGTGGCCCATTTCGTCGCGGGTTACCCAGTCGAGACTTCGCTGGTCATTGGCCCAGGAGTCCTGGCCGTGGCTGTTGAGCTCCCCGTACGCGCGCGCCTTGCGCGTGCCGGCCTTGTTGAAGTACTCCAGCGAGCCGACCGGAGTCAGTGACTGGTCGCCATTGGCCAGATCAAGCAACTGGTTACCTGCCACAGACACCACGGGCAGGGTGTGTTGTTCATTGATAAAATAGGTAGCAAACTGGGTGAATCCCGGCAAAAGCAGGTTATTCTGGCTATATGACACCGCTTTTAGCACCGTTGTCTGAGAAATATTGACAGGACCACTGTATTGTGGCGAAGTATTGTCAGGCTCTGTACCGTCGGTGGTATAATAAACACGGGCAGAGGGGTCGGAGATAGTAATGGAAACCGTGACAGGCCCGGGATAGAAGCCGGCGGGCAGGCTGAATGACGGTCGGGGGGCATAGCCAATGGCATACCCGGCATTCGTATTGAGGGTGCCGGGAGTAGGCTCGGTAAATATGTACCAGTTGGAACTGCCGTCGGGGAAACGGCCTCTCGACTGGTGTACCTGCGTTTTTACGATTTCAATATCTTCAAGAATGGCTCCCGAGGCACTGGAAAATACAATATGCTCGGGATTGTTCTTCGTCTGTGAGAGTCTGAAGCTGGTGTGAAGATTGCCCTGAGGGTCCTTCACACTCCTGCCGGAGCACCACACCCGGAGAAACCCGCCGGGTTCAATACTGACATTGGCCGGAAACGTCCACTTCAGCGGTTCCGTTTCATCGTCGCTCAGGTGGTAGCCGGTCAGATTTACTGCCGCGGCTCCCTGGTTGAAAAGCTCAACCCAGTCTTCCGTTTCATCATAGTAATCGAGTATATTTCGCCAGTTGGCGCAGGAGTACTCATTGACCACTACCTGAGCAGAGGCCCGGGTGGTGAAGAGGCAGCAGGTGAGTACAATAAAGGAGAAGCGAGTCATTGTGACAGTTGTTTTCCGGAATGAATGAAATATCGGTGCGCATAAATAGGGTTTTTATACGACCTGATTCGCATGTGGCTACAAAAAACGGATGTTTTGCTATATTACGACCACTAAAATGTCGTTTTCATGTCAGAAAGTACGCGATCAGGCGAAAAAAGCATCAGAAGCCCGGTGCCCGGCCTGAAAAATTTCAAAGTATCAGACTATCTTTGTGGTATGCTGAGTGTTTATTCCGACACCTATTATATGAAGCAGGCTCTTGCAGAGGCTGAAAAGGCTTACGAAGCCGGTGAAGTACCTGTCGGTGCCGTTATTGTGAGTGAAAACAGAATCATCGCGCGGGCGCACAACCAGACAGAGCAACTGACCGACGTGACAGCCCATGCGGAAATCATGGCCATAACGGCGGCAGCCAGTCATCTGGGGAGCAAGTACCTGCCCGACTGTACCCTGTACGTCACACTTGAGCCCTGTCTGATGTGTACGGGCGCGCTCGCATGGGCGCAGATAGGCCGTATAGCCTACGGCGCTTCCGACGAGAAACGCGGCTTCATGCTGTACGGAGGGAAGTCGCTCCTGCATCCAAAGACAAAACTGGAAATGGGCATTCTTGAGGAAGAATGTGCCGATCTGATGAAACGATTTTTCAAGGCCAGAAGATGAAAAGCAAATCCTCGGAGACGATTCTTTCGGAGCAGGCTTGCCTGCAGATACCATCACCCATCGGTGTGCTCGAAATTTCGGGCAGTGCGGCGGGAATACGCTCTGTGAAAAGGGTGGAAACAGAAGCCGCTACACCCGCACGCGAACTGCCGCAGCAGCATCCGGTGGCAGTATGTGCAAGGCAGCTCTCCGAATATTTTCGCGGCGAGCGACGGGAGTTTGACCTGCTGATGGACTGGAGCGGCAGGCCGGCATTTTACCGGAAGGTATGGACAGAGATGTTGAAAATACCGTTTGGCAGTACCGCTTCCTACTCCGAGATGGCAGTAAAAGCTGGCAGTCCGAAGGCAGTCAGAGCAGTTGGCATGGCCAACAGGAGCAATCCGTTTGCCATCGTCGTCCCCTGTCACCGGGTTCTTGCCCGGTCGGGAGCACTGCACGGGTACTTTTACGGACTGGACGTCAAAGAGCAGCTTTTATGCCACGAAAATCCGGCTCGGAAACAGGCTACAAAATCCAAAAACGCGAGATAATTGTATGCCCGCACTTTTTCTGGATCGCGACGGCGTCATCAACGAGCGTCTGCCGGGCGATTATGTTAAATCACCCGAAACATTCAAACCCGCGCCGGGCCTCCGGGAGGCTATCCGGCTGCTTTCGCAGGCATTCGACCCCATTATCGTTGTGACCAACCAGCAGGGTATAGGCAAAGGACTGATGGATGAACGTCAGCTGACAGCAGTACACGATTACATGATCGGCATTGTTGAGAAAGCCGGAGGCCGGATCAACGCCATATACTACTGTCCGCATCTGAAGACCGGCAACTGTACCTGCAGGAAACCGGCAACAGGCATGGCCTGGATGGCCCTGCAAGACTTTCCGGAAATCAATCCTGAAGACACCTGGATGGCTGGCGATTCACACTCAGATATGGAATTTGCCGACAAAATGGGATTCCGGAAGGTATTCATCCGAGGGAATACCGATGCTGTCGCAGAGAAAAGCACCGTCGAGCCCGACTTTATTTTCGACTCACTGTACGATTTTGCCCGTTTTATCACCGCATAAACAGTCCTTTTGTCAGGCCCCCGCGGCAAAATCTGCCAAAAAGGCCGCTTTCGGTGTACTGGCAAGTTAATTGACAATAAGATGTTCCGGCAATTGCGGGTCGGAATGTTGCCATTCTGACACAAATATCAATTTACTTGGGGGATTACGGAGTTTTTCCGGATTTTTACCCCTATTATTGTGGGGTGAAACTTCAGACTTGGGAATTATTTCGCTGTTCCTTCCGTTATAAGCCACATTCGCCCAAAACCTTAAAATCAGATTTCTGAGACAGTATGAATATGTTCGATAATTGGTTGATGACAAATCAGTCGGACGACGAGCCCGATTTTGTTCCGCTCTTCTCACTGGAAGAAGATGACGAAAAAGTTGGTGAAGTCTTTCCCGACATTCTCCCCATACTTCCTCTGAAGAATACCGTGTTATTTCCCGGCATTGTTACGCCTATCACCGTAGGGCGCGACAAAAGTATCCGTGCCGTACAGAAGGCTTACGAAGAGAGCCGATACATCGGGGTATTATCCCAAAAAGACGTCAAAATTGAATCTCCCACCTCCAGAGACCTGTACAAAGTAGGTACTATTGCGCGCATCCTGAAGTTGCTTAAAATGCCCGATGGCTCCACCACGGCCATACTTCAGGGCCGCAAGCGCTTCATGCTGGAGGAGATCGAGACCGAGGAGCCCTATATGCTCGGCCGCGTTGTCACACTGGAGTACGACCCCATCAAGAACAAGCTGGAATTCCGGGCACTTATCAGCAGCGTACGCGATGCTGCCCGTCATATTATCGAGTTGTCGCCACAGATTCCTTCGGAAGCCGTTGTGATGCTCAAGAATATCAATAACGACAACTTCCTGCTGAATTTCATTTCCTCCAATCTGGGCATACAGCTCAGTCAGAAACAGGAAATTCTGGAGTTGAACAACCTCAAGGAGAAAGCCAGCCAGATACTTCAGCACATGGATTCCGAGCTGCAGTTGCTGGAACTGAAAGACAAAATTGAAAATAAAGTCAGGACCGATATAGAGAAGCAGCAACGCGACTACTTCCTCAACCAGCAACTGAAAACTATTCAGGAGGAGCTCGGTCAGAACCCGCAGGAGGAGGAAATAAACGCGCTGATTGCACGGGCCATGAAGAAAAAGTGGCCCAAAAATGTGGAAGACACCTTCGCCCGCGAAATCAACAAACTCCGCCGCGTGAATCCGCAGGTGGCCGAATACGCCATTGGACTGAACTACCTCGAAACACTGCTGGATCTGCCCTGGAGCGAATTTACCAAAGACAACTTTGACTTAAAGAAGGTCAAGCAGGTGCTCGACAAAGATCACTATGGTCTCACCAAGGTAAAGGAGCGCATACTCGAACATTTGGCCGTACTGAAGCTGAAGGGCGACATGAAAGCGCCCATTCTGTGTCTGGTAGGCCCTCCGGGTGTGGGCAAGACGTCGCTGGGTAACAGTATTGCCAAGGCACTCAAGCGCAAGTATGTGCGCATGAGTCTGGGTGGCCTGCATGATGAGGCTGAAATACGCGGTCACCGGAAAACCTATATAGGTGCCATGCCGGGCCGTATCATTCAGTCGCTGAAAAAATCCAAATCGGGCAATCCGGTATTTATACTGGACGAGATTGACAAAGTGGGCAAGGATTTCAGGGGCGACCCGTCGTCTGCACTGCTAGAGGTACTTGATCCGGAGCAGAACACCACTTTTCACGACAACTATCTGGAGCTGGAGTACGACCTGTCAAAGGTGCTGTTCATTGCAACAGCCAATTCTCTGAATACCATACAGCCCGCCCTGCTCGACAGGATGGAAATCATAGAAATTTCGGGGTATTCTCTGGAGGAAAAGGTAGAAATAGCCAAAAGGCACCTGATTCCGCTGCAGAAAAAGGAACACGGCCTCAAGACCGGCGATGTAAAGGTATCCGACAAGGCATTGATAAAACTTATTCAGAGCTACACTGCCGAGAGCGGCGTACGGAGTCTTTCCAGGGAAATCGGCTCGGTCATGCGCCATGTAGCCAAGCGCGTGGCGATGGAAGATAAATACGAGCAGCACATCAAACCGGAGCACCTGCACGAAATACTCGGCCCGACAAAGTATGATCCCGAGATGTATCAGGAAAAACAATCGGCAGGCGTAGCAATCGGACTTGCCTGGACATCGGTGGGCGGGGAAATTCTGTTCATTGAGGTAAGTCTGAACAAGGGCAACGGTCGTTTGCAGCTCACAGGTAACCTGGGCGAAGTGATGAAAGAGAGTGCCAGCACTGCGCTGAGCTATATCAAGGCCCACTCCGACGATCTGAACATTGATTACGAGATGCTGGAAAAGATGGACATACACGTCCACATTCCGGAGGGTGCCATACCCAAGGATGGCCCTTCAGCCGGTATTACGATGCTGACGGCCATTACATCTGCGTTCACAGGGCGTCCGCTGAAGCCGTTTCTGGCCATGACAGGCGAGATTACGCTCAGGGGCAAGGTGCTGCCGGTAGGAGGCATCAAGGAGAAAATCCTGGCTGCCAGACGTGCGGGCATCAGGGAAGTCATTCTCTGTCGCGACAACCAGAAGCACGTGGAAGAGATAGAGCCCGAGTATATCAAGGGTTTGAAATTCCACTATGTTGACCGCATGGGCGAGGTACTGGCTCTTGCTTTGGGCGACAAGCAATCGAAGGCACTGTCAAACGGTACTTCGGTCAAGAAAAGCCGGGGTAAGGCTCCGGTAGTCAGATAAAATCTACATCTACCGCATACGGGTATGTCATCAGGTATTCGAGCGCTTTCTCCACAGGATAGCGTTCGAATACTGCTGCATGCAGCATTGTAGTGATAGGCACGTGCAGTTTATAATGACGGGACAGCTGGTGCGCAATACGCAGCGTTCGCACCCCTTCAGCCAGTTCGGGCATCGTTTTACGGATCTCCTCGACAGGCTCTCCCTTTGCCAGCCGGGTGCCGAACTGATAGTTCCGGCTGTTTATGCTGGTAGCTGTAGCCACGAGATCACCGATACCGGCTACCCCCATAAAAGCCTGACTGGAAGCGCCCAGCGATTTTCCGAAATATACCATTTCAGCCAGTCCGCGGGCGATGAGCAGTCCCTGCAGGTTGCGGCCGAGGCCGAGACCACCGATGATACCGGAGCCCAGTGCAACGACATTCTTCAGTACACCCGCCAGTTCGGCACCAAGCATATCATAAGAACCATATACGTGGAACTGCTGACTGTTGAGCGCCAGCTGACCGGCGTGAATCACCTCCTTGAAGCGGCTGGCCACCAGTGTGGCGGCGGGCTGACCGGCCATAATTTCGGCGGCCAGATTGGGTCCGCTGAGACTTCCGATTCTGACAACACTGCTTTCTTCCCTGACCACCTCACTCATCGTTCGCACATTGGCGCGTGTGATGACAATTTCCGGCTTGTCGAGATCCTTTTCCTCCAGTCCGCACAAATCGAACCCTTTGGTACCGTGAATAACTATATGGTGCGGGCGCAGGTGAGGGCCCAACACCTGCATCATCCGGCGAAAACTGCTGGACGGAACGATAGGGAAAATCAGGTCGCAGGAGAGCGCAATTTCCGCCATATCGGAGGTTGCGCGTATGCGCGGGGAGAGCCTGGCACCCAGGTGCGTATGGTTCAGGTTGATTTCTTTGACAACATCCTCCCGGCGGCTAAATAGCAGCACATCGGAGTTGTAGGCCAGCAGGTTGGCAACTGCCGTGCCGAAATAACCGGCGCCTACCACGCCTGTCGGATTGAAGGGTGATTTCATGATTAAAGTCCCCTTCTTTTTACTTCATCCCGGATAAGTTTCAGCTCGCGGCCGGCATCGCCGGTTACGGAGGTGTTTTCCTGCGCTCTCCTGATGAGATACGGTATTACATCCCTGACTTGTCCGTAAGGTACATACTTGGCGACCCGGTATCCGGCATTTGCCAGATTGAAAGTAATATTATCGCTCATGCCGTACAGCTGGCTGAAAAGTGTATGCGGGTGATTGGCAGGAATTTCCTTTCGTTCCATGATTTCGACCATCATGACATTACTTTCAGCGTTATGGCTGGCGTTACATACCGCCATTGTGTCGAGATGATCGAGGCAAAAACGCAGGGCGGTATTGTACATATCATCCGTGGCGTGTTTGGATGAATTGATGGGATTTTCATAACCCATTGCGGCAGCCCGCTCCCCTTCCTTTTCCATGTAAGCGCCCCTGACAAGTTTGGCACCGAGCAGAAAACCCGCCTTCTGTGCCCGATCATAGCTGTCAATCAGGAATTGCAGGCGGTCTTTCCGGTAGAGCTGGAACGTATTATAGACCACCACCCTTTTTTTATTATACCGGCGCATCATCAGCCATACCAGATGATCAATAGCATCCTGAATCCAGCTCTCTTCCGCGTCGAAAAAAACAGACATATTCTTGCTGGCCGCGTGGTAGCAGATTGCATCCACCCGTTTGAGTACATTCCGGTATTCAATCAATTCATCTTTGGAGAGCGCTTGAGCCGACTGGATACGTTCGAGCAGACCAAAGCGGGCCAGTCCGGTAATTTTACTGCTGACAACGGGCACCGTTGTAACAGAACGCGAGGAAAAATCAATAGCCCGGATGTTCTCATTCATGGTATGATTGAAGTCGAGCTCATTTTCCTTGGCTTCTGCGCCATAGTCGAGTATAGTCAGGGTATTGTACTTTCCCAGCATTTCGATGGTAGGCTGGCTGTCGAGTAGTGTGGAGCCTCCCACAAACTGGGGGAAAATCGTATTTTTCACCATATAGCCGGCTGGAGGAACTCCGTTTTCGATAGCCCAGAGCGCCAGATTCGAGCCGTGTTTAACAAGCCAGGGCTTGTTCATCATGGAAAACAGCCATTCCGTCTTTTTCAGTTGCCTGTCTGACAAGTGAGCAAACGCTGTTTTCGTATTGAAAAGATCAATTGACATAATTTGGTCAGGTTTTGCGGAAGCACTCAGTGATTCCAGATTTCCCAGGCGGCTTCCGCCTGTAAATACAGCATTTCAAGGCCATTGGCGGTTTGGGCCCCGTGAAACTTTGCCGAGCGCAAAAGTAGCGTTTCAGCAGGATTATATACGAGATCATATACCATTTGGCCCTGATGAAACACCGATTCGGGTACCGGTGGCATACTGTCAACATCGGGCCAGGTTCCGAGGGGTGTGGTGTTCACTATCAGAAACGGTCTCAGGCCATGAAGGCTTTGATAGTCAATTTCATTCCCGTTTTTCGGTGTACGGGATACAAACCGGAAAGGAATACCTCTTTTACGAAACACGTAAGCCACCGCGGCGGCGGCCCCGCCGGTTCCGAGAACAAGCGCTTCTCTGTCGAGTCCGGCGGGAACCGGCACAGAGAAAAACCCGGACAGGCTGTTTTCAAAGCCGGTTACATCCGTATTGAATCCGGTCAGTATTCCATTCCGGATACGGATACAATTTACGGCACCGGTTTCGCGGGCGGTTTCATTCAGTTCATCGAGGAAAGGAATGACAGCCTTTTTGTGCGGGATTGTCACATTGAGTCCGCACAAATCGGGATATTCCGACAGCAGGGCGGGCAAGCCGGCGATATGCTCGAGCGGGAGCAAATCATACCTTGCGTCGGCGATACCGTCGCGCAGGAACTTTTCCGAAAAATACTTTCCGGAGAAAGAGTGGCCGATTGGCCAGCCGATCAGAGCGAAGCGCCTCAATACAGGGGATTAAATAGCGGAAGAGAACTGCCTGAGAAAACGCACATCATTTTCAAACAGCAGGCGGATATCTCCGATTTCATAAAGGCGGAGTGCCTGACGTTCGATACCCATACCAAAGGCGAAACCGCTGTATTCGACCGGATCAATACCGCACATTTCGAGAACGGCGGGGTCCACCATACCGCAGCCCAGAATTTCGAGCCATCCGGTTCCCTTGGTGAGGCGATAATTCTTCTCTGTATCCGTTCCGAGCCATATATCCATTTCGGCGGAGGGTTCGGTGAACGGGAAAAATGAGGGGCGCAGCCTGATTTTGGTGGCGCCGAACATTTCCTGGGCGAAATTGAACAGCGTCTGTTTGAGATCGGCGAAAGACACGCCTTTGTCTATATACAGGCCTTCCACCTGATGGAACTGGCAGTGCGACCGGGTAGAGATCGTTTCATTTCTGTAAACGCGGCCGGGGGCGATAATACGAATGGGCGGTTTGCGGTTTTCCATCACACGCGCCTGCACGGGCGATGTGTGCGTGCGCAAGAGCATACCGGGAGCGTCCACCACATAAAAAGTGTCCTGCATATCGCGGGCCGGGTGATCTTCCGGGGTATTCATGGCCGTGAAGTTGTGCCAGTCGTCTTCAATTTCGGGCCCATCAGCCACGCTGAAGCCCATTCGGGAAAAAATATCCACGATGCGGTTCATGGTAACGGCCACCGGGTGACGCGAACCGAGCGCGAGTGGTTCGCCGGGTGCTGTCAGATCGAGCGTTCTGATATCAAAAGCCGAAGCCTGCGCCTCAAATTGTTCCCTGAGCGAGAGAAATTTTTCCTCGGCGGTTTGTTTGACGGCATTTACCAGCTGACCATACTCGCGTTTCCGGTCGTTGGGTACACTGGCCATTTCACCCATCAGATTTTTCAGGATACCCTTTGAGCCCAGGTATTTTATACGGAACACTTCGAGTTGTTCGGCATTTTCCGGGTTTTCTGCGGTAATTTCGGCCTGAATTTGCCGTGCATTTGCGAATACATCTGACATAGAGAGATAATTTTACCCGGCTGAAAGAGCCGGGAATGAGCCCCTGCGAGGGGGCAATTGCGACCATTGGCGCCTTTCGTCGGCACAAAGGTCATAATTTTCTGCGGGCCTCTAAAAGCCTTCCCGGTTTTTTCTGAACTTTGCGGAGTCTTTCACCAGTTATCCATCATAATCACCCATGTCCACTCAGTCCAATTCAGTACTTAAATACCGTCGTATTCTGCTCAAGCTCTCCGGGGAGAGCCTCATGGGTGGTCAGCGGTTCGGAATATCCGCCGACATGCTCCGGCATTACGCAGAAAAAATAAAAGAACTACAGGAACTCGGTGCCGAGGTGGCCGTTGTCATCGGCGGAGGAAATATATTCCGGGGAATACAGTCTGAAGCCGCGGGTATAGAGAGCGTAACGGGTGATTACATGGGCATGCTGGCCACTGTAATCAACAGTCTGGCACTCCAGAGTGCACTCGAGACCATCGGGGTGCAGACACGTGTGATGACAGCGCTCAAGATGGAGAGTGTGGCAGAACCCTACATTCGTCGCAGAGCGATACGCCACCTGGAAAAAGGTCGGGTGGTTATTTGTGCAGCAGGTACCGGAAATCCCTTTTTCACTACCGACAGCGCTGCAGCCCTTCGCGCCAACGAAATCAATGCAGACGTCCTGCTGAAAGGTACGCGTGTGGACGGGATTTACAGCGCCGATCCTGAAAAAGACACTACCGCCGTCAAATTCGACCACCTTACATTCACCCGGGTTATCAGTCTGGGTCTCGAGGTAATGGATATGACCGCCTTTACGCTGTGCCAGGAAAATAACATGCCTATCATCGTGTTTGACATCAACGAGCCGGCTCACCTCCGCAACATTGTATTGGGAGAGAAGTACGGTACGCTGGTAGAAGGCTGACACGCAACATAGCAATGAAGAACGTGCGTTCAATCATATCCTACAATGTCAACGGCCTGCGGGCTGCCATCGGCAAGGGCCTTTGGGAGTGGCTCGAAGCCGAGCGCCCCGATGTGCTGTGCCTTCAGGAAATAAAGGCGCAGCCCGAAGATGTCCCTCTGCTCGAACTGGAAGCACTTGGGTACAGACACTACTGGCGTCCCGCAGAAAAAAAGGGCTACAGCGGAGTGGCCACCTTTTCTCTGCAGCCACCCGACCATGTGGTTTATGCGTGCGGCATTGAAGCGTACGACCGGGAAGGACGCATATTGCGCACTGATTTCGGCGAGTGGACACTCCTGAACTGTTATTTCCCTTCTGGCACCACCGGAGAGGAACGGCAGGCATTCAAGATGGTATTTCTCGATAAATTTTACGAGTACGCTCTTGAACTGAAAAAAGAACGACCCAACCTGATAATAGTCGGTGATTACAACATAGCCCATCAGGAAATAGACATACACGACCCGAAAGGCAATAAAAAGAGCTCGGGCTTCTTGCCGGAGGAGCGGGCATGGATGAGCAAATGGCTTGAAAGCGGCTTTACCGATGCCTTCCGGTATAAAAATCCGGAACTTGCAGAGTACAGCTGGTGGACCTTCCGTGCGGGCGCGCGCGGAAAGAACAAGGGCTGGCGGATAGACTACCAGTCGGTAAGCGACCCGCTCAAAGACAAAATCGTATCCGTCAATCAACTCACCTCCGTCATGCACTCCGATCACTGTCCGGTGAAAATGGTAATTGACCTGTAATACCGCGCAATGCCACACCTCACCTCAAAGGAGCCTGTCGGGAAGCGGATTCGCCGCATTCTTTCACAGGCTATTCATGGCGAAGAACAGGAGTTCACCAAAGGCAGCATTGACCGTGCCATTGTGTTATTATCCATACCGATGATTCTCGAGATGGCGATGGAGTCGCTGTTCGCGATTGTGGACGCATTTTTTGTATCGAGAATAGGCGTCGAGGCAGTAGCGACCGTGGGTATTACCGAGTCGGTACTGACACTGGTATATTCCATAGCCATCGGACTGAGTTCGGCGGCCACGGCGGTAGTTTCCAGACGGGTGGGTGAAGGCGACCGGGGCGCGGCCTCACGTGCGGGTGCGCAGGTGATACTCATTGCGCTGGCACTTTCCCTTTTCATAGCTGTACCCGGATTCATTTATGCAGAAGATATCCTGCATTTCATGGCCTCCGACAAGAGCGTTTCAGAGTCGGGTTATATGTTCACCCGTATTCTGCTTACCTGCAATTTACCCATTTTGTTACTCTGGATGCTGAACGGCATCTTCAGGGGTGCCGGAGACGCTGCTACGGCGATGAAAGCCCTGTGGATTGCCAACATAGCCAACATCATACTTTGCCCCATATTCATATTTGGTGCGGGCCCGATACCAGCCATGGGAGTGGCCGGCAGTGCCATTGCCACAACAATAGGCCGGTCGGCCGGCGTGGTGTATCAGATGTGGAAGCTTTTCCAGCCCGGGAGAATAGTGCAACTGACACCCGACATGTTCAGACCAAAATGGAAAGTGATAGGCACACTG
>JBEGNB010000092.1:0-3574 GCA_041182785.1 Bacteroidota bacterium | reverse complement strand
GTAATGAAATTGCCGACGCTCCTCTTTTTGCTGACACCGAAACTGGTATCACCTTCGGACTGGGTATGGATGTCATGAAGTTTCATGTGGCACTCACCTTCAGGCGTGACATGACCGGGGTTTATACCGATGAAGACAATACATTCGGAAGCGGCGCGGTGCTGAACGTGGGCTACAAATTCGGTGGCGGGTTATGAGCGCATTGCTGAAAAATGTCCACCACATAGCGATAATCTGTTCCAATTACGAGCGCTCCAAACGCTTTTACACGGAAGTACTCGGACTGGATATCATCCGCGAAACCTGGCGGGCCGAACGACTGTCGTGGAAACTCGACCTGGCACTGGACGGTCATTACATAATCGAGCTGTTTTCCTTCCCGGACCCGCCCGAGCGCCCTTCGCGCCCCGAGGCGTGCGGACTCAGGCACCTCGCTTTTGCCGTGGACAACCTGGAACAGGTGATTGCTCACCTGCAACGTAACGAAGTGGAAGCCGAGCCGGTCAGAACCGATGAAATGACAGGAAAGCGGTTCACATTTATCGCCGATCCCGACGACCTGCCCATAGAGTTTTACGAATCATGAAAAAGGAATTTATCTCCGGACGGGTAATTGAACATGCTGATCAGTGGTCTTCGGTTCCTGCCGAATACGAGGACTGCACTTTCAGGCATCTCGACCTCTCCGGCACCAGTCTGGCAGACTACAGCTTTACCGACTGCCAGTTCACTGATTGCAACCTGAGTAATATTGCCGTCAGCAACACGTCCTTCCGGGGAGTTCGTTTCAGAAACTGCAAGATGCTGGGTATCCTGTTTGAAGACTGCCACACATTCCTGCTGGAGATGAGTTTTGACAGTTGTAACCTTGGTATGGCCAGTTTCAGGGCATTAAAACTGCCGGGAACGGTGTTTAATGCCTGTATCCTGCACGAGGCCGATTTCTCGGAGGCAAATATGAAGCAGGCCGTTTTTCGCGATTGCGACCTGCTGGATGCTGTCTTTGACTACACAGAACTGGAGAATGCCGATCTGGTTTCGGCCAGAAACTACCGGATACATCCGGAGCGAAACAGACTCAAAGGGGCGCGTTTTTCGTATCCGGAGGTGGAGGGACTTCTTGCTGTCTTCGGCGTGGTGCTGGTGTGATTGGTTGGGCGATTTTTTATGAATATTGAACTGTATAATTTTAAACCGCAGAATATCGAACCGCAGAATATCGAACCGCAGAGTTTTATAGAGATATATTCTTTGATCTACTCTGCTGTTACATCTGCATTACTCCGCTGTTACTTTTACGCTACATTCTGCGGTTCTACATTCTGCGGTTACCTCTGGTCATCCTACGAACGGGTATGGCTTCTCGGGACAGTCTTCATCTGAATGATATCCACCAGGAAGGCGAAAGCCATAGAGAAATAGATATAGCCTTTTGGTATCTCGAGATGGAAACCCTCAGCCAGCAGCGCCACACCAATCATCATAAGGAAGCAAAGAGCCAGTATCTTGAATGACGGGTGCTTGCGGATAAATCCACTGATAGGTCCGGAGGCAACCAGCATAATAATCACCGTTGCAATTACGGCGGTGTACATCACCCAGAGCTCCTGAACCATTCCGACGGCAGTGATAATGGAGTCAATGGAAAATACCAGGTCGAGAATAATTACCTCCGAGAGCAGTCTGCCGAAACTGCTCTTTCTGGGAGTCTCGTTCTGCGAATCCTGATTGGCAACCTCGGTTTTGTAGTAAATCTCTTTGGTACTCTTGTATATCAGAAAGAGACCACCCAGTATCAGGATAAGTCCTTTCCCTGAGAAATCAATATCCATCAGCGTGAACAGCGTCTGATCCAGTTTCAGAATCCAGGAAATGAAAGCCAGCAGGCCAAGTCTCATTACCATGGCCAGCGCAATACCCCAAAAACGGAGTGACCCCCGCTGACTTTCAGGCAGTTTGTCGGCCAAAATAGAAATGAAAATGATGTTGTCAATACCGAGGATAACCTCAAGGGCTATCAGTGAAATGAGTGGAACTATTGCGTCTGTCATAATTGTTCTGAAGAATTATTTAGGAATTTCCATTTTCACGCAAGATTTCGGATTTATCGGATCAGCGTAATATTTCCGGTTACCCGCTGTATCTGTTCCCCGGGCAACCGGTAGGCTATCCGATAAACATATACGTCACTGAGGCAGTTCTCCCCCGAAGGTACCGTCCCACTTTTGTGACTGGGACGTTGTCGTGAAAATCAGCTGCCCCCACCGGTCGTAAACCGAACATTCATATACATCAAATGAACAGGGTGTAACGGGGTAGAACTGGTCGTTTGATCCGTCCGAATTGGGCGTGAAAGCATTGGGCAGCGATACGGTGCAGTCAGGAATGACAGTGGTATCACAGTCGGCAATAGTTACCGTTTTCAAAAGTGTGTCGTTACCGCAGTCGGTTTCCAGTATGGCTGCTACCTCGTAACTGCCCGGCCGGGAAAATATATGGCTCGTATTGCCTCCTGTGGCTGTGTTGGTGCCGGAATCAGGATCGCCGAATGACCAGCGTATGACTGTCAGGGAGCTGGTATCTTCGAGGCTGAAAAGTACGGGTGTGCCGGCGCAGGAATCGGTGACTGCCACATCATTGGATGCGGCACTCGGTGATTCATCGGCATAGTAAACCCATTTGTGCAGTCCGTAACCTCCACCTGCGGTCTGGTTTGCTATAGCCGCCTTTTGATATCCGCACGCAGCGCCCTGTTGGTTCGGGCAATTGATCACATCCACCGTACCGGAGTTGATGTATATTTTACCGTTTGGCGCCAGTTGCATGGATGCTGGCTGGGCAAAATCTGCTGGAGCGAGCTGGTAAGCGCTGTTCTCGATATCTTGTGGTGAGGACAGTGTTATGTCGTACTGAATAATGACGTTCAGGTTGTTCACATAGAGCAGCCGGCCGTCGGGAGAAAATTCGACGCCGTAAATCAGTGGGGAGAAACCGAGGAGGACGGGTGCCAGTTTCCAGGAAATCAGGTCGGATACAACACCGGTGGCGTTGTCAAACCGGAACAGTTTCATTTGACCTTCAAATAAACTGCCGCAAGCGAGCTGGTCGAATCGCCTGTTCGCCTTCAGATGTCCAGCTGTGTTAGCCAGCCCGCCACCTGCTACCGACACAACGGGGGGAGCCTGAAAACCGGATCCGGTTAGCAGGAATGAGTAAAATTCATTGAAGTTGTGGGTAATTATCCAGTAATCAATACCGTTGGCAGCCGGTACCGCTTCCAGTTTTTCAGTGGGAGTTGGTTGTAACAGGATGTTTTTTTGTCCGGCAACAATATCACCTTTCCCACCATCCAGCGTCATGTCCAGGAGATTGTAATACACACCCTCGTCAGATTGTCCCGATGAACCCTCATCAATGGTGATAATATAGTACTGAGTACTGTTCCCGGGTCTGGGTACGATAACAGCAGCTGTGGTGGACGAAAGCAGGTTCTGCGAACCACCTTTCAAACCCGTCCCATTGGGCATAACCTCATTCTGGGCATTCCATACTGTTACGCCATTTGTGTAAAAAA
>JBEGNB010000091.1:0-4517 GCA_041182785.1 Bacteroidota bacterium | reverse complement strand
TGACTACATACACGTACACGCCCGGGGGGGCGTTTCCTCCGGTATTCCTTACCCGACCATTCCAGGCATCATCCGGATTATCAGTTTCAAACACCAGCTCTCCCCAGCGGCTCCAGATTGCCATACGGAAACCAACTACTCCTTCCAGATATCCTTTGCCCTGAAAACCGTCATTTTTACTGTCGGCATTGGGCGTAAAGGCATTGGGCATGTACCAGCGCACTTCCGGACGGATATCAAGCGTTTTGGTCAGACTGTCTTTGCAGCCTTCGCGATGTGTCACAATCAGACGAACAGAGGTGAGTCCGGTATCGGTGAAAGAATACGTCGGATTTTGCTGAATGGTAGTGAAATCATCTCCTATCTGCCAGTTCCAGAAGGCTGCGTCCTTCGATTTGTCGGTAAATTCCACGGTATTGTTAAAGGTAGTCAGGCCGCTTTCCGGAGAGAAGGTAAAATCGGCAACAGGCCGTGGCTCAACACGGATCAGGTTGAAGAAAGTGTCTGCTATCATACAGCCAATCGGAGATGTAATGGCGACACTCACGTCGTAAACACCCTGTTCAGTATATGTATGGGTAGGACTGATCACGCCGCTGGTGTCTCCTCCGTCGCCGAATGTCCATTTGATATCATACGTTTCGTCAATGGGTTTCGACAGGTTATCAAAAAATATACGCGCGGGATAACAGCCCAGATAACTGTCGGGGCGAATTACAATGATAGGTGGCGCAGGCACATAGTTAATTGTTTTGGTTACCGCATCGGAGCAGATATTGGCATCTACCACAAACAAAGAAACAGGATGCTGACCGGGAATATCGTAAAGATACGACGGATTTTGTTCTGAGGATGTGGGGCTGCCGGGCACGCCGAAATCCCAAAACCAGGATTTGATCCCTGCCTCACCGGTGGAGAGATCGGTGAAAACTACCGGTCCTGCCACACAGGTATCGTAGGTGTAGGAAAAATCGGCATTTACTTCAGGGAAAATTCTCACTGCAATATCAGCGGTATCGCTGCAGGATCCGCCACTGGGATTCAGAATCAGTCTGCCGACATAGAAACCCGTGTCGGGGAAGGTGAAGGTCGGGCTCCACACCGATGAATTGGTAGCGATTGAATCTTTCATATCAAATTCCCACCTGAAGCTGCTGATGAACTGCTGCTGACCGCTCAGGTTGGTGAACTCGACCGCATTGGAGCCACACGATTTGACGAGATACTTTTTGATGGCAACAAGTGTGGACGAGTCTGTTTCAATTTTTGCGGATACATCTGGCTGACAATCAGCCACATTAAATTGGAACTCCCTTCTGATAGTGGAAAGCAGCTGTCCGTTACGGAATTCACTGACACAAACACCCACTACAAACTGACCAAGCAGAAGTGGCGTTCCGGTGATGAATCCTGTTGTCTGATTGATAGCGACCACCGGATTTCCGCCCATCGGCTTTTCGGGGGTATAAACCGGTACAGCAAACGGGATAATATCAAATGGCGGGCCGCAGGAGGGATCGGGTTTGGCTCCATCACAGGAGAACAAAGCAGGGCCCTGCGTTATATTACCGCCACCGGCATACGGTGCACAAAATTCATACAGCAGCAAATCTCCGTCCGCATCAGTAGCCGAGTTATTAATATTGAGTGGCAGGTTATTGCAAATAATCGTTGGTGGGAAGTCATTGAATCTGGGGCTGTCGTTTTTGGCTACCTGTGCTTCATAAGTCAGTTCAATGGCATAGGTCGCTCCTATTGAACCAGGATTGATAATGTTTGTGATACTTTCGTTCCTGCAGCAACGCTGATAAACGATGAAGTAACTCTGACCTGACACTGTGATGGGCAGCGTACGTTCAAAAACGTAAACAGCCTCCTCTACGCACACATTGGTTGGTATTTTGGTTACGCACTGCGGAGTATCGAGAGGAATCTTTTCGAACTCGCTATAATTCACATAAAACGCCTCCTGAAGTACGTTACTCTGGGTGTTACCCCTGAAAATACTGATAGATGCATCCGTGTCAAACGGAGCCCCGCCGCCGAAACAGTCGCGGTAAACCTTCATGGTGAAACGCCACCTTCGGGAGTTGGCTCCTACATCACTCACATACTCGTAAGTCATGTCGCCACCGATAATATGCTTCGCAATAGCCTCAATCGGAAAAGCTGTGGCTATGAAAAACAATACCATCGTGATATATACGTTCAGTCTGAATATTTGCATTGGAAGTTTCGGTTCAATGTGTGAGAAAAAATCGGACTTTTGCCTCGCCAAAATTACGAGTCCTAACGCATTTGTAAGCCCTTTTGTTTTAACATGTTCCTGCTACGAGACGACATTTCTGAAATTGTCGCCATGCTGCGCAACGGCAAGGTGATTTGTTACCCTACTGACACAGTCTGGGGGGTCGGTTGCGATATATTCGACGAACAGGCAATCACCCGTATTGGTCAGATCAAGGGCCGCCCCTCCGACCGGGGGTATATCCTGCTCGTCTCTGACCTGGATATGCTGAAGCGATATGTGCCGAAGCTCCATCCCCGGATTGAAACGCTTTTGTCATTTCATCAGCGCCCGCTTACGGTGGTATATGAACACTCGGTGGGCATACCCGCTTCCGTGAAAGCGCCCGACGGCACCGTTGCGATACGCGTGGCCACCGACCAGTTCTGTCAGGAGCTGATCACGCAACTGAACAGTCCGCTGCTGAGCACCTCGGCCAATGAAAGTGGCGAGCCTTACCCTCCACATTTCGGAGCCATCAGCAGTGAAATACTGAAAGCTGTTGATTATGTGGTCAAGCACCGGCAGGACGACAAGACACCGGGCGAACCTTCCGCTGTTGCCCGTCTCGACCGACACCTCGAACTGGAATTCCTGAGGGAGTAAAAGAACTGTCAAACATGTCCAATTTTTCCCTGTTTATAGCCCGGCGTATAGCACTCACCGGCGGCAATAATTTTTCCAGACTCATCATCAGGATTGCGGTGGTGGCTGTTGCACTCAGTGTGGCCGTGATGGTAAGCGCATCTGCACTCATTGCGGGCTTCAAAAATGAAATCAGCAGGAAGATATTCGAGTTTTGGGGACATATTCACATCTCCGATACGGCCTATTCGCTTTCCTTCGAACCCAGACCCATTGATATCAATCAGGATTTTTATCCCTCGCTGGATACTGTCACGGGTCTGCCCGACTTCTATCTGAAAGATAACGGAATACCGGCAGGTACCATACACGGGGGTATCAGCCATATTCAGGCATTTGCGCATATTCCGGGTATTATCCGTACCAAAACAGAAATAGAGGGTATTCTTTTGAAGGGCGTGGGGAGCGACTTTGCCTGGGAAAACCTGTCGCCCTATTTGCTGGAAGGCAGGCCTGTAAAACCGGGTGACTCCACCCTTTCAAGGGATATTATTATCAGTCGCCAGACAGCCGACAGGTTACAGGTGGGAGTGGGCGACAAGTTCATTGTACATTTCGTCAAGGGAGGAGACCAGCTGAGGCGGGTTTTCCAGATATGCGGAATATACAAAACCGGACTGGAGGAATATGACCGCAAATTTGCCCTGTGCGATATCAATCAGGTACAGAACCTGCTCGGCTGGGATTCCACGCAGGTAGCCGGATTCGAGGTCTGGCTCGACGACCTTCGTGACCTGGAAAACTACAACCAGTATATTTACGACGAGATATTGCCAACAGAACTGCTGTCAGTTACCATCAGAAAGAAATTTCCGGCGTTATTTGAATGGCTGGCACTGCAGGATTACAACGAAGTGGTTATCATGGCGCTCATGCTGGCTGTGGCAATCATCAACATGATTACTGCCCTGTTGGTGCTCGTACTGGAGAGAACCAATATGATTGGTGTACTAAAGGCGCTTGGAGCAGGAAACCGGTCTGTGCAGCGTATCTTCATTTACCATGCCTCGTTCATCACGCTCTGGGGTATGTTTTGGGGCAATCTGATTGGAATGGGGTTCTGCTTTCTGCAGGATAAATTCAGATTTATCAAACTGAACGAGGCCGATTACTATCTTTCTTATGCACCGGTAAAGATTAACTGGGTAGCAGTGGCAGGAATCAACCTCGGAACATTACTGATCACAATAGTTTTCCTTCTGCTGCCATCACTTGTTGTTTCGGGTATTTCTCCCATCAAGGCTATCAGGTTTAAATAAGAGAGGACGTCCGGGATTTCCCGCCGTGTCAAAAATGGTTCATTTTTGCTACCGGCGAAAATACGGGACGTCCTCTGAAAAAACTGCCTGGCCGGTTTGACCGACCAGACAGTTAACCAATAATTACCTGATAAGCGTGACCTGACCGGTTCTCTCTTCCTCCTCCCCGTTCAGGAATCTGACTTTCATCTGATACACATACACATCGCTGGGTGCGTCTTTGCCATCCACACGGCCATCCCATTCCTTTTTACCGTCGGTGGCGGTGAATACCTTCTGACCCCAGCGGCTGTACACATTGAACTCAAGTATATCAGCAGTGGCAC
>JBEGNB010000090.1:0-4095 GCA_041182785.1 Bacteroidota bacterium | reverse complement strand
GTAGCAGGCCAGATACAGTCCGGAGGAGAGTCCGGCGAGGCTGAGCTGCACTTCGAAGGAACCGGCGGGTATGGAGGTTGTACGAACGGCACGTCCGTTCATGTCCCTGATTTGAATTTCCTCTGCTGTTTCCAGGGCTGCCTGTGTGCGCAGCTTCACAACACCGGACGCCGGATTGGGTACTATCTCCAGGTAGTTGTTTCCGGGGCTTGCTGGTTCCGTATCTGTTGAAGAGGTGCCTACCTTCTTCCTTGCAAGCACCAGATTATCGAGAATCAGATTTGACGTCCAGATGAATCGCGCGCTGGCCCACGCGGTGTTTTCAAAATTCTTGAATGCAGCCTGATTGGTAACCTGTGCGGCAGTATATAATGTGGCTGGCACCCATCCCGATTCATCAAAATTTTCATTCATCCAGTTTGAAGGCATGGCGTAATGTACACCGTAACAGTTGGCATTGCAGGTCGGGGTCAGTGTTGCAGCAGCGGAGGAGCGGGTTCCATCGGGTAGCTCCACGACGGTGTTCAGATCCTGAATCGGAGCGATATAGAATACCTGTGTGCGCCAGGATTCATCCGTGACGGTACCATCGCTGAACCGCGCTATGAATCCGCCATCGCCCGGATGGAAATTGTTTCCGTTGTTGATTTCTGATCCGAGCCCGGGATTTTCTTCCCAGTCAACCAGCTTTACCGCTATGGTATATGGTCTTGAAACCCTGAATTTCACTACCGAGGAGTTAAACGGCGTAAATGGTATCGCATCTACACCCACCAGCACACCGTTGATATAGAGCTCGAAATAATTGTCTGCAAACAGATAACCGGTAATAACCTCGCCTCCGGGATCAATTTCAGTCACCGGAATATTGCCGAGGTTGGCAGCGCTCAGACTGGCCGGTGTAACTCCATTACAACTATTGTACAAATCAGCCAGTTTGGTTGCCGTAGTAAAGTTGTTCTCTGCCGGAACAATCCAGATATTTCCATCACCGGAAGTAATGGTTCCCAGAGGGGTAATGTGGTTACTCGGACATCCGGGCATCATGTCAGGGATGGTGGTTGTACCCTGGCCCTGTGTTACGGAGCCCGTTGGCTGTGAATACAGGGTAGCAGAAACAAGTATTGCTGCAAAACAGACTGCGCAGGTGGAATATTTTTTCATCGCTCCGGCAAGTTTTTGTGTCATGATATCGGATATTCTCTTTGACCGGGAATGGTTCGAAAGGTTTAATTTGCCCGACTACCTGAGCAGATGTATCCCTGACTGAGGCAAGCTGTTTTACTGCATAACATCGGGCAGCGAATACCAGATTCCGCTGGCCTGTTTACCAGAGGGTTCATTTTTCGTGTGCGTTGCATACGGGCACGCGCGTGCGAGCCGCCTGATTATCCGGGAGTAACCCCGTCAGAACCGGTACCGGATGGTTGCCCAAAGCGACCGCCCGACGCCGTTGACTCCAGAGCCGTGGGTTCGGTAATCCTCGTTGGTCAGGTTCAGGGCGGAAAGATTGACCGAGATATGTTTCTTCGTCCAGCCGGCGTGCAGGTTGAGTACGCTCCAGCCCGGTGTGCCTCCAGCCGGAATCCGGTTATCGTCCCGGTCGCCCTGGGCAAGCCGGTCCTGTCTGCCGGCGGCAAGCCACTCCAGACTGACCGAGGTGTGCGAGGTTGGCAGGTAACTCAGTTTGAGCCAGCCGAATGCCGGTGGTATGCGACGCATGGGTTCCGAGGCGGAGATATTGTCGCCACGGGTCCAGGTGAATGAACCGCTCAGGCTCAGGTTCCGGTACGGATTCCACCTGAAAGCAGATTCAATACCCTGAATATATGCTTTGCCGCTGTTTACCTTGGTGTACAGCGGATACCCCTGCATGGTCTGGGTATCCAGTCTGACGCGGGAAATGAGATTGGAGAGGCGATTTCTGTAAACGAATACCTCGCTGATGAACTGCTTTCTTTCCCATTTCATGCCCAGTTGTCCCTGCCGCGAACGCTCCGGTCCGAGTTCGTAATTGGGCGTTTCAAACCGGAAGTCCACTATACCCAGCGTGCCCAGATCGTCAATATTGGGCGCCCTGAATCCGGAGTTTAAAGAGGCAACGAACCGGATGTTGTGGTTCATTTTGTACTGAAGAGCCGTATTGCCAACCAGTGCGGTGGTATGCTGCCTGACTTGCCCGAGCGCGTTATCCTCTATATTTATGGTGAAAGTATTAACACGCCCGCCTGCTGTGAGCTGCCAGTGTCGCCAGTCGGCCTGGTGAACACTATATAGTGCCAGCGCCGACATCCGGGAGCCATCCGGGTATAATCCGCGGAGTGCCTGCTGAGAGCCATCGGGCAGCACATTACTGCGACTGCTGTTCACCAGATCGTGATACCATTCAATACCTGAACTGGCTTTCCAGTTGCCGGAAAACCGGGTAATCACTTCACCCGTGACTCCGATTGTGCGTATGCTGTCTCTCTCGTCCCGACTGACGGTTGTGTTGTTTTTCAGACTTTCGCGCCATTCCGTATTGTTCTGCACACTGGCTGTCGCGGAAACCTGACTGATTACACCTTTATCAAGATGGCTGTTGAAACGGGCATAGTGCAGCCTCCTCTGCTGGGCAGTCATTCGGTTGTACTGGAAATTTTCCAGTTTTACCTTGTGATATACATCCACATCCTCCTGAAAGGTAGCCTGTGAGGCGATGATCAGCTCGCTGTTTCGTCCGGTTTTGACAAGCGCCTTCATATCGTATGACTGTTCCTCATACCCGCCTGGCGCCTGGATGCCCGTCGTGTCACCCCCGACCAGGTCTCCGAATGTTCGTCGGCTGTACCCGGCGGTGAATGCTGCTTTTTCACCGCTGTAATGAAGTCTCCCGTGGCCGCTGAGCTCCATATTACCCGAAGCACCTCTTGCAATCACCTCGCCGCCCCATGAATTGTTACCCAGCCGGGGTGTTTCCGTGAAAATATGTACCACGCCACCGAGGGCGTCGGAGCCGTACTGCACCGAACCGCTTCCCCGAAGCGCCTCAATGCGGGCGATAGAAAAGATACTGACCGTATTCAGGTATTGATTGGGGCCATACCTGAAGGTGGAATTATTGAGCCGGATGCCGTCAACAAGCAGCAGGACCTGATTACCGGTGAGTCCGCGCAGGAAGGGCGATCCGCCGCCGTGATTTGTCTTCTGAACAAACAGTCCGGGCATGGTAGCCAGTGCCTCCGGTGCAGTTCTGAGCTGATAATTCAGAACGGGTTCTTTCCCCAGTATCCCGATGGCTTCAGAGGAGGAGGCGGGCCTTCCGGGCATCCTGAGATCAGACACTACCAGTTCGCGCAGGGAATCCGAGGACAGTGAATCAGTTGCCACCTGTGCATGGACATGCCATGAAACGATGCTGAAAAGGCAAATAAGGAGCCATTTTTTCATAAAAACAAACTGAATATCGGGTCAGAAAGGCAAAGTTAACCCTGTATCCCGGTTTTTCCTGTAACCTCCTTTCAAACTTAATGCTGATTTTACCTGCTGCTTCCGAACTTTGCCGCTATGAAATATTTCCACCATATTCTGCTTGTTTCGGGGTTGCTTGCAGCCTGCACCCCGGTTAAAAATCGCGATACCTGGTCGCATCAATGGACCATATCAGCTCCGGCCGGCAACGCATACTGCCGGATAGACACCGCCGGTGAGAGTATTATTCCCAACGGCAGGGTAGTGAAACCCATGGGCAAGACTATCCGCATTGCGCCGCATCCGTATGGACTCGCCCTTTCGCCGGATGGCTCGGTAGCCGTAACTGCCAACTCGGGCAACCGGCCCTTTTCGGTAACGCTCGTCAGACAACCATTTTCAGAGGAACCACAGATACAGCAGATTCCGGACGGGCACGACAACGACGAGCACCTGCTCGAGGATGTGTTCATGGGCCTGGCGATTACCAGGGATAACAAACACCTGTGGGTAGCCGGTGGTATTTCCAATAAAATATATCTGTTCGATCTGAAAACCGGCGAACGCCTCGACTCCATCTCCTGTACTTCCGATGAATATCCGGAGGGCTGTCCGGGCGACATGGCACTCACCAGGGATGAAACC